>CAYUJK010000187.1:0-7367 GCA_964444895.1 uncultured Roseivirgaceae bacterium | reverse complement strand
TCAGCGGTAAGGTCATTTCAGAGAAACAGGTAAGTGGACTAAAAACCTTTGACTTGGACCTGGGATTGTCTTCGGGCATTTACCTGGCACAATTCCGCAAAGGATCAAGCTCGGTGTTTAAAAAGCTAGTAGTAAACTAGTTTGCATTTGAAAACTTAATTATAAATAGGAGACTCCATGGCGAGTCTCCTTTATTTTTATTACTAATTTAGCTGTCGAATCTTTACAACTTAAACAGTATTACAAATGTCGAAATTTACGCTCCTATCAGTGATCGTTGGCGCCATCATGGTACTATGCCAATGCTCCTCTCCTCAAAAACAGGAAGAAGCTGCCCCTCCACAGTTTACAAACCCCATTCTATCAGGGTTTTATCCTGATCCAAGTATCTGTAAAGCAGGAGACGATTACTACCTGATCACTTCTACGTTTGCGTATTTTCCGGGACTGCCCATTTTTCACAGTAAAAACCTGGTTCACTGGGAGCAAATAGGACACGTACTCGATCGCCCCGAACAACTGAACCTCGATGGCCACGGCGTATCAAGGGGACTTTTTGCTCCTGCCATTGAATACCACGAGGGTGTATTTTACGTAGTGTGCACGCTGATTGATAATGGTGGAAATTTTGTAGTCACGGCCACCAACCCGGCCGGACCATGGTCCAATCCCGTGTGGCTGCCAGAAGTAAGTGGTATTGACCCATCGCTGTTTTTCGATGGCGACAAAACTTATATCGTATATAACAGCGATCCGCCCAACAACCAACCTGAATACAGCGGACACCGCACCATACGAATGAACGAATTTGACCGCGAAAATCTCAAGGTGATAAGTGACAACACGATTCTTGTGAATGGCGGAGCGGACTTTAGCCAGCAACCCGAATGGATAGAAGGGCCACATATTTATAAAAAAGACGGATACTATTACCTGATGGCCGCTGAGGGCGGTACAGCCATCAACCACACCGAGGTGATATTGAGGAGTAAAGAAATTACCGGGCCCTATGAGCCCTACGAAAACAACCCTATTCTCACGCAAAAACATCTGGATCCTCACCGTAAGCATCCGGTAACAACTACCGGGCACGCAGACCTTGTCCAAACCGGAAATGGTGACTGGTGGGCGGTATTTTTAGCCTGCCGACCTTACCATGCCGACAATTTTTATAACACCGGACGAGAAACTTTTCTGGCACCCGTAAAATGGATAGACGGTTGGCCAGTGATCAACCCTGACTACGAGGAAGTCCAGTACTATTATCCCTATCCATACCCTGAAACTAAGCAGGCGTCGCAGGCCCCCTGGAGCGGTAATTTCTCTTACAGGGATAATTTCGATGACAAAAAATTGGGGTTGAATTGGATACAATTGAGAACGCCCCGGGAGGAATGGTTCAGTCTTACGGAAAAACCAGGCTTTGTCACGATCAACGTTCGACCTGAAACCGTTTCGGAGACGGTAAACCCAAGTTTTCTTGGGCATCGACAGCAGCACCTGAAGGGTTCGGCTGCCACATTATTAGAATTCACCGCTGCGTCTGAAAATGAAAAAGCAGGTATGCTGATCTTCATGAACGAAGACCGGCACTATTTCATCGCCAAATCAATTGAAAACGGCGAGCCAGTGGTGCAGTTTTTCCGTTCATCAGAATCGGACAAAGAACAGGGCGGACTCGAAAAAATAGCGTCAAAGAACCTTCCCAACAATACTGAAACAATATGGCTGAAAATAGAGGCTCGCGGTGATGCCTATGCTTTTCATTACGCCGTGGCAGAAGACCAGTGGGAGACTCTTGCCGAGGGCCTGGATGCTTCATACATTCGTGCAGATGTTCCCCGGGATTTCACTGGATGCATTTACGCGCTATATGCCACCTCGTCAGGTGAGGAAAGCACCAGCAAAGCCTATTTCGATTGGTTTGAATATTCTGGAAATGATGATATGTATAAATAACTATTATTTAAAAATGAACCGGCAGACACCATTCATCATGAAGCGAGGTTCGGAACTAACGGGGGCCAAGCGCATCAATGCTACCACCTTGTCTGAGTGGGCATCAACCGGACCAGGAAAAAGTAGCTACAAATGATCTGTTGAAATAATAGTTCTAAATTTGAATACTATGAAATTACTTTTTACCCATATCCTTGCTGCAATTTTTCTCGCGGTTTCGTGCACCCTCAAAGAAAAAAAGGAGGTTCCTGAGCCGATAGGTGTGGAAAACAAAGCCTACCAATGGGGGCAGATATCGCTGGTGGCTACGGCCAATGATACAGAATGGTTCAACCCCCGCCCTACCGTTACGTCAAGAATGCTGGCGTTGGTTTGGACATCGGTATTTGATGCGTGGTCGCGCTATGACCAGGCCGCCATACCCGTTTACCTCAAAGATGTAGAAAGAAGACCTCTTGATGAGCACACCATACAAAATAAAGAAATGGCTATTAGCTATGCTGCTTATCGCTCGCTGATCGCCTACTATCCCGCTGATTCAGTAATGCTTACCCAAAAAATGGTAGAAATGGGATATGACCCCGACGACTTCACTACTGACCCCATAACCCCCACAGGGATCGGAAACCTGGCAGCCTTGACAGTGATCAATAGCCGAATGAACGACGGCTCTAATCAAAATGGCGCCATGGAGGGTTCGAACGGGCAACCCTACGCCGATTATACCGGCTATCAGCCGGTAAATACTCCCGATAAAAATGTAGACATAATTCGCTGGCAGCCCAAGTACTTCTCCGACGGCAAGGGTGGGAAATTTGCTCCCGGTTGCTTGACCCCCCATTGGGATAAGGTGAAGCCGCTGCTCATTGATTCTGCCAGCCAGTTTCGCCCGGTACCGCCGCCGGAAATTGGCTCTGAGCAACTGGCAAAAGAGGTAAAAGAAGTGATTGACATGCAAGCAAACCTGACCGATGAAGAGCGTGCACTCGTAGAGTTTATGCGCGACGGCCCCAAATCGGTGCAACAGGCAGGCCACTGGTTGATCTTTGCTCAAAACGTTTCAATAAGGGATCAACACCGCCTGGATGAAGATGTAAAAATGTACTTTGCCGTGCTGGCAGCGGCTATGGACGCTTTCATCGCCTGCTGGGATGCGAAGATGTACTATGACTACGCACGCCCTTATGCGCTGGTTCATGAGTACTACAAAGACCAGGTGATAAAAGCATGGGGAGGCCCGGAAATCGGCATGACCGAATTGAAAGGCCAGGAGTGGCGCCCCTATTCCCCGGAAACCTTTTTGTGCCCGCCATTCCCGAGCTACGTTTCCGGGCACAGCACTGTGAGCGGAGCATGTTCGGAAATACTTCGCTTTTTTACAGGCGATGACTATTTTGGAGCAGAAGTCAAGTTAGTGCCGGGCGCTCTCACGGAGCCCGAGCGAACCGGTGATACAGTAACCTTAAAATTACCCACTTTCACAGAAGCCGCCGACAGGGCTGGCATATCCCGTGTGATGGGAGGATATCACATTCAATGCGAAAACGTTGAGGGTCTGAAGCTGGGCCGAAATCTGGCCAAAGTAGTTTGGGACAAATACCTTACCCACCTGGGTAACAATAAATTATCACAAAATCAGCAATAACATGTTAAGAAATACGTCAAAAATTTTCTTTCTGATTTTAATCACTGCAGTATTTCTGACCTCATGCGGCCAGAAGCCTAAAGACGACCTACCAAAAGGAGAGGAAGAAGTTGCGGTATTCAAAAAAATAACTTCTGAACACAGTGGAATCACTTTTACGAATCTGGTAGAAGAAAAATATGACAACTTCTTTGAGTTCTTTCCCTACGTTTACAATGGCGGAGGGGTCGCCATTGGCGATATCAATAACGATGGCCTGCCTGACATATACTTTACCGGCAATGAAATACCTAACAAACTGTACCTCAATCTTGGCGATCTGAAATTCAAAGACATCACCGACTCTGCCGGAGTAGATGGTGGTGGTGGTTGGCACAACGGCGTAACTATGGTAGACATAAACCATGACGGATGGATGGACATCTATGTATGCAGAGGTGGCTGGCAAGACAGCGAGGAAGACCGCAGGAACCTGCTGTTTGTAAACCAGGGCAACCTGACTTTCAAAGAAGAAGCGAGAAAATATGGGCTGGATGAAGCAGGCTATTCCATGCACGCCAATTTTTTCGACTTTGATAATGACAACGATCTGGACGTCTACATCATGAACCGTCCCGATTCATTTTACCTGCCTCTAAGCCAGTCTGCCGCAACAAAACAAAACCCTCCCAACCACAGCCGCGACAAATTGTATATCAATGAAAATGGAACATTCAAAGAAAATGGGTGGGAGTCGGGAATCACCGATAACTATGGCTACGGACTGGCCATCGCCGCAGCGGACCTCGACAAGAACAACCTTATAGACCTTTTTGTGGCCAATGACTTTGCTGACTGCGACTACTTCTATGTAAATCAAGGTAATGGCACATTTAAAGAGCAGGTCAAAGAGTCATTCAATCACATTTCGCTCTTTTCCATGGGCGTAGATATCGCTGACATCAACAACGACGGACTGGAAGATATCCTGGTAATGGAAATGCGCACCGAAGACTACAAACGCTCCAAAGTATCTATGCCCCCCATGGATGTGGAAGGGTTCTGGAAGATCGTGGACTACGGCATGCACAAGCAATACATGCACAATATGCTGCACCTGAACTATGGAAATATGCGCTTTGGAGACATCTCTCAATTGGCCGGTATTTCGCAAACCGACTGGAGTTGGTCGGTATTAGCATCCGATTTTAATAACGATGGTCATCGCGATATCTTTGTGTCAAATGGCTACCGCCGCGATATTTTTGACGGCGATTCACAGCAGCGCCTTGGCGAATTTGCCCTACGAAACAAACATAGGTTTCCCACGCCCGAAAAGTTTTTTAATGAAGGCTTTAAAGAACTTATCGAAATCTATCGCCCGATAAAAATCAGAAACTATGTTTTTAAAAATAAGGGTGATTTCAAGTTTAAAAATGTGTCGGAAACATGGGGCTTTCACGATGAGAGCTTTTCACATGGCGCTGCCGTGGCTGACCTTGACGGAGATGGCGACCTGGACCTGGTAGTAAACAATCTTGAGAACGAGGCTTTCTTGTATGAAAACACTTCATCCGAACGCGATAACAATCATTTGAGAATAAAACTGAAAGGCCCTGAGAAAAATCCACAGGGGTTGGGCGCCAAGATTACCTTGTACCGCAACGGCGTCATGCATTATTTTGAGATGAAAACGGTGAGAGGGTACTTATCGTCGGTGGAGCCCATCGCTCATTTTGGCTTGGGTGGATCCGCAGAAGTAGACAGCATTGAAGTACGCTGGAACGATGGCAAGCAAAATCTTCTTGGTAAAACGAAAGCCAATCAAGTACTCGAAATTTCATACACTAACGCTCAACCTAACCGATCATCCGCAAACACCCGGGAAAAGCATTTGTTTGAAGAAGCGACGGAGAGACTCATTCCTGACGCGTTCGTGCACAAAGAAAACAAATTCAATGAATTCAAGGAGCAGGTACTGCTGCCTCATGAGTTCGCCAAGAATGGCCCCTTTGTAGCGGTTGGCGATGTGAATGGGGATGGTTCGGAAGATTTTTATGTGGGCGGGGCCTCCGGGCAACCAGGAAAGCTCTACCTGCGGAAAAACGGAATATTCGAAGCTAAGTCTGTTCCCTCTTTTGAGGAAGATAGAAAATACGAAGACATGGGTGTGGCATTCTTTGATGCAAATGGAAACGGTTATCTCGACCTGTATGTAGTGAGCGGGGGAAGCGAGTTTGCTGAAGGCCATGAACTCTATCAAGACCGGCTTTATGTGAACGATGGCAGGGGAAACTTTACCAAATCGCCCCTTCCCAAAACTATCAGCAGTGGCTCGTGTGTCGTACCTTTCGATGTAGATGGCGACGGCGACCTCGATCTCTTCGTAGGCGGGCAAGTCGTGTATGGAGGTTATCCACGAGCACCCAGAAGCTACCTACTGATCAATGAAAATGGAAAGTTTGTTGACAAGACTGAAGAAATAGCCCCGGAATTAGCACGCGTAGGCATGGTCAATTCGGCAGTTTGGGTCGATCTGGAGAGCGACAAGTCTCCCGAATTGATCGTAGTAGGTGAATGGATGCCCATAAAAATATTCAACTACCGCAAAGGCAAACTAAGTGACGTTTCGGCCAGATACGGCCTGGAGAACACCGAAGGATGGTGGAACAGGGTGATTGCCGAAGACCTCAACGGCGATGGCGATATCGACCTCGTGGTAGGCAACCTCGGTGAAAATTATAAATTTAAAGCGAGTGCCGAAAAACCTTTCCAGGTGTTCGCGGCTGACTTTGACAACAACGGCACAAACGATATTTTCCTTGCCAAGTACAACGAAGGCAACCTGGTGCCTATTCGAGGCCGGGAGTGTACCTCTCAACAAGTGCCCCTGATAGCCCAGAAGTTTCCCTCTTTCCAGGCTTTTGCCATTGCAGACCTGGAGCAAATCATTGGCAAAGGCATTGAAGATGCGCTCCATTACAAAGCGCACCTTTTCAGTAGCGTGGTGCTGATCAATGAAAAAGGAAAGTTCGCCATCAAAAAACTGCCGGTAGAGGCACAATTTTCTACGCTAAACGCCGCTGTTGCGGATGACTACGATGGCGATGGAGTGAAAGACCTCCTGATCGCGGGCAACAGGTTTGATGTAGAAATCGAAACGACCCCTGCGGATGCATCTCCTGGCTATTTGTTGAAAGGACAAAAAGATAATACCTTCGAAACCATAAGCCCACTAAAGAGTGGTTTTCTGGCGCCTTACAATGTGAAGGATATGCAGTCCATTAAAGTGGGGGAGGCCAGGGCTGTACTGGTGAGTTCGAACGACGACAAGCTAAGGATATTCACAGAAAAGAAACCGAAGGGTAAAATAAGGCTGGCGGCGAGATAGAATGAGTGTTATTGCCTAAAATTAAAATCACTTATTCCGCCACTAATTCAATCTTTACTGGTTTCAACCCCTTCGCCACAGCTTCGATAGCGATCTTTCCCGGCCTCCTACCCGATCTTACAATCAGCAAGGCCTTTCCTTGAAAAACCTTACGCTGGTTGCTTTGAAAGCTTTCATGGCTTGCCAAATCGGCGCTGCCTACCCCGGCATTCGTGCCAGCGCCGGTAACTTTGAAAGTGATGTTGTGATTTGCATCCGGCACTAAAACCCCATCTTTATCCACCACCTTCACGGCCACATAAGAAAGGTCAAGCCCGTTGGCTTTAATGGCTTGCCTATCAGCTTCCAGTATTATTTTTCGCGGCGATCCTGCCGTTTTTAGTTCGTGGGTAG
>CAYUJK010000186.1:0-7428 GCA_964444895.1 uncultured Roseivirgaceae bacterium | reverse complement strand
GATTTTCTCTTTTCCATGGCCAATGTCGATTACGACTGGGGCCGTTTCACCAATCACAATTTTCACACCTACGTCCTGCTGCAAGAGGGTGTAAGCGCCGGAGAAGTGGAGGCCGTGTTTCCCGAATACATCCATAACTATGTGCTTCCCGATGTCCGGCAGGTGATGGATGTCAACAGTTTAGAGGAGTTTGAAAAGGCAGGCAACCGCCTGCAATACTCGCTGATCCCGCTCACCGACATCCACCTGCACTCCAACCGCGGTATAGAATTCAGCGCGGGAGGAGACATTCAAAACGTTTACATCTTTTCATTTGTCGCCTTGTTTATTCTCATCATTGCCTGTGTCAATTTTATGAACCTGACCACGGCAAGATCAGCCGGCAGGGCCCGGGAGGTAGGCGTTCGAAAGGTGCTGGGAACGGAAAAGAAAAACCTGGTTTTTCAGTTTCTCACTGAATCCATTGCTACTGTCTCCCTTGCGTTCCTGATTTCCCTGGGGCTGGTGTACCTGGTGCTGCCGCTGTTTAACGGCGTAGCGGCCAAAACGGTAGGAGTGGCACACCTTTTCACACCTACCGTACTGCCATTTCTGATAGCCCTGCCGCTGTTGGTGGGCATTCTAGCGGGGAGCTATCCAGCCTTTTTTCTTTCGGGCTTTCAGCCTATCCTGGTGCTGAAGGGCATGCTGAGCACAAAAGGGTCTAACAAAAGCCTGCGAAGCGCACTGGTGGTTTTCCAGTTTTGCATTTCCATCGTTTTGATCGTCGTTACCATTGTGGTGTACCAGCAGCTTCAATACATACAGACAAAAAACCTGGGATTTAATAAGGAAGAAGTGCTGATCATCAACGGAACGTACGTGCTGGGCGATAATAAAGAAGCCTACAAAAATGAATTGCTGAAACTTTCCGGGGTGCAGAGTGGGAGCTACAGCAGCTTTCTTCCGGTCACCTCTTCGTCGCGTAGCGATCAGACTTTTTCTACCGAAGCGGTGATGACTTCGGAGAATATGTTCAACATGCAGCGATGGCGGATTGACCACGATTATATCCCTACCATGGGTATGGAAATCATGGCAGGACGAAATTTTTCCAGGGATTTTGGAAACGACACCATGAACGTGATTATTAATCAGTCTGCGGCCAACCTTATGGGATACGAAGATCCTATTGGGCAGAAGCTGTACGGTACGGACGATTCGAGTCAGCCGATTTCCTATACCATCATAGGCGTGGTGAAGAATTTCCATTTCGAATCACTAAAGAAAAACATCAGCCCCCTTTGTTTCTTTCTTCGCAAGAGCGACTACCTATTGTCGCTCAGAGTCAAAGCTGCTGATATCCCTGCGATCGTGCGGCAGGCGGAAGACAACTGGAGGCAAATGGCGCCGGGAAAGCCCTTTTCATACCGGTTTTTGGACGATTCATTTGACGAGATGTACCGTGCCGAGCAGCGGATCGGAAAGCTGGCCGTTTTGTTTTCTGTCCTTGCCATCTTTATTGTGTGCCTGGGGCTGTTTGGCCTTACTACCTACATGGCCGAGCAGCGCATCAAGGAAATAGGTGTTAGGAAGGTATTGGGATCCAGCGTTACCGGAATTGTAAGGGTGTTTTCCGCCGATTTTATCAAATTGGTACTTATCGCACTGGCGATTGCAATACCTCTTTCCTGGTATTTTATGGATATGTGGCTGCAGGATTTCGCCTACCGGATCAGCATCCAATGGTGGGTATTTGCCGCAGCCGGCATTCTGGCGGTTGTCATCGCCCTGGTCACGGTGAGCTTTCAGGCCATTAAAGCAGCTACTGCCGATCCTGCTAAGAGTTTGAGGACAGAATAAAATTTAAAACCATGCTCCGACATCATCTACTCATTATCTACAGAAATTTCAAACGACACAAAAGCTCGTTTTTCATCAACCTGCTCGGGTTGTCTTCAGGGTTGGCCTGTGCTTTATTGATTTACCTGTGGGTAAGTGACGAATGGCAAGTCGATAAATTCCATCAGCAACGTCACAGGCTCTACCAGGTGATGGAAAATGTGGATCAGGATGGCGGAATGATCACGCGCATTACAACATCTGGCCCTACTGCAGAAACTTTAGCTATTGAAATGCCTGAAGTTGAGTATGCAGTGACAAACACCTTTGATCGTATCATTCCTGAAGTGCTTTCAGTCGAGGACAATGACATCAAAGCCGATGGGCTCTATGCCAGCGCGGATTTCTTTAAGCTATTCTCCTTTGAACTTCTGCAAGGAAACAGGGATCAGGTTCTTTCGGATAAAAAATCAATTGTTATTACAGAAGGTCTTGCAACTCGGTTATTTGGGACAACCGAAAACGTTATTGGCAAAACCATTGAATGGCAACACAAAAAGCAATATCAGGTATCTGGTGTTCTTCAGGATATTCCCTCCCTTTCGTCTGTAAAGTTTGACTTCATTTTAACATTTGAAGCCTTTAAAGAAGATAATGATTGGGTGTTGAATTGGTTTAATACGGCGCCGCAAACTTTCGTTCTGCTAAAAGAGGGAACGGATGTGGATCAGTTTAATAAAAAAATAGCTGATCTCATACGAACAAAGACTGAAGGTAAAGCAAATCACCGTACGCCATTCATTGCACGATACACAGACAGGTATCTGTTTGGGAAATATGAAAATGGAAAACAAGCTGGTGGCCGTATCGAATATGTCCGTTTATTTTCCATCATCGCCCTTTTCATTGTTTTTATCGCATGCATTAATTTCATGAACCTCTCTACAGCCCGGGCTTCAAGAAGAATAAAAGAAGTTGGAATGAAGAAAGCTATTGGCGCACGAAGGGGCACTCTTGTTCTTCAATATCTGAGTGAGTCTACCTTAATTGCTTTTCTCTCGCTTTTTATTGCAGTACTGTTGGTGGTTGTGTTCCTTCCTCAATTCAACACCATTGTCGGGAAAAATCTCATGCTACCTTTTGATCTGAATTTTGTTGTAGGATTACTTGGGATTGTTCTCATCACCGGATTGATAGCCGGAAGCTATCCGGCATTCTATCTTTCAAAGTTTATACCGGCAACGGTACTTAAAGGAAAGCTGGACAACGTCATGGGCGAAGTATGGGCAAGAAAAGGATTGGTGGTTTTTCAATTCACATTGTCGATCATACTCATCGTTTCGGTTTGGGTAGTATATAAGCAGGTTCAATTCATTCAAACCGAAAACCTTGGTTACAATAAGGATAATATCCTCATCATTGGAAGCGAAGGAAAAGTAAATGAAAAGAAAGAAACTTTTATTTCAGAAATCCAAAAGATACCTGGTGTAATCGCAGCCTCCAGCAGCGGACATGATATGACAGGACATATCGGAGGTACGTATGGTATTGAATGGCCGGGCAAAGATCCGGATAACAGGACTGAATTTGAAAACATGCAGGCGAACTATGGATTAATTGAAATGCTGGGCATTGAAATCAAAAAAGGCCGGTCATTCTCGCGAGACTTTGCCGACTCATCGAGTATCATCTTTAACGAAGCTGCTATCAAATTCATGGGCCTTACCGATCCCATCGGGAAAGAGGTTAAACTTTGGGGAAGGAACATGCAAATTATTGGAGTCGTGAAAGATTTCAATTTTGAATCTTTTCATGAGCAAATAAAGCCTGCGTTTTTCTGGATGTCTCCTTACGCATCAAATATCATGATTAAAATTGAAGCGGGTAAAGAACAGGAGGTAATTGCCCGGATCCAGGAATTCTGCAACGCGTTTAATCCAGGTTTCCCCCTTGACTATCGTTTTCTGGATGCGGACTATCAGTTTCTCTATGAGGCTGAAAGAAAGGTTTCCATACTATCCAAATATTTTGCCGGTTTGGCCATTCTTATCTCTTGCCTGGGGCTATTTGCCTTGGCAGCTTTCACGGCAGAAAGAAGAATAAAGGAAATAGGTATCCGAAAGGTGCTGGGGTCAAGTGAATTTGGAATTGTGAAGATATTGTCCGGTGACTTTACCAAGATGGTCGTCATCGCCATTGCGATCGCTTTACCGATTAGCTTTCTGGTTACCGACCGCTGGCTGGAAAGCTTTGCCTATCACATAGACCTTGAATGGTGGTATTTTGCAGGAGCGGGAGTTGTCACTTTGGTTATTGCCTGGCTTACCGTTGGAATGCAGACCGTGAAAGCAGCTATGACGAATCCGGTAGAGTGTTTGAAAGCGGAATAAAAGGGGAGGGGATTGAAAGGGGCTATATTTCCCGCAGAAATCGCTGATATTCGCAGATTTTCCTTCGTCTATCCGTCGCCTTGGTTCGTGTCCCCACGAACTAACACCAATCTCCAACTCTTATAAGGTTCGTGAAGACACGAACCTTGGCGGTAGAAATTGCTGATGTGCGCAGATTTCCCTTCGTTTATCCATTATATCCTATCATGAGGAGATCGCATCGACTATTTATACATGACAACACTACCCATGCTGCAATACAAAGTTTAGCGGATCGATTACCGGTAGTATAGCGGCAAAGAAATCTACGCTATTGGTCGAGATGATTATGTCGCAGTTTTCACTTTAGATCAACCGCTTCGATTCAAGGATCTTTTTAAATTCGGGAATTTTCACTATTGGAATCCTGGGGAAAGATATGGTCTTAAGGACATTGAAATGACTATCGTGGGTAATGATGTAATCGGCATTGGCAGCGAAAGCACAATCTACAAATTTATTATCGTCTATATCTTCATGAATCAAATTTAGCTGATAATAAATGGGAGTAAAAATCACGTTAGGTAACTCGGCAATAGAACGGATCACATTAACTGCAATCTTAGGACTCCAATGGGCGCCTATTATTTCTTCGTATTCAAGAAGAATATCCTGGGTAACGGCTAATTGAAATTTTCCTTCTATTAGCGTTTTGTAAAGCCAATGGTATTTTGAACGACTTGAAACGGATACAAGCAAAATATTGGTGTCTATGACTACCAGCAGTTTTTCAGGACTTTTCATTCAGCCACTTATCCATATCTTCGTTAGTCAATCCTTTTTGGTCCCAAAATTCATCTGCCGTTTTGATGGCTTTATCAGCGTAAAACTGTGATAGCAGAGTCTTTAGTTCTTCAAGTTCTTTTTCTGATAAATCAGTGCTGAATAATTTCATCAGCTCCATCTGGACATTATTTAACGGATATTTTAAAGCACTCATATCAATGGATCGTTTCTGTTCTATAGCAAAAATACTAAAAAACATTTGTTTATTAGTGCAAATATACGTGATACAGGAAGGTATCAAATAGATTGTCTCCATCGCCTTGGTTCGTGTCCCCACGAACTAACACCAATCTCCAACTCTTATAAGGTTCGTGAAGACACGAACCTTTGCGGTAGAAATCGCTGATATTCGCGGATTTTCCTTCGTTTATCCGCTAAATCCTACCATGAGGAAACCGCATCGACTATTTATACATGACAACACTACCCTTGCTGCAATACAAAGTTTAGCGGATCGATTACCGGTAGTGTAGCGGCAAAGAAATCTGTGCTATTCGTCGAGATGATCACATCGCAGTTGCCGCTCTGAGCGCATACATACTGAAGGCCATCTTCATAGTCAGGCCAGAGATTTATTTCCAATTGTGAAAGCAGTGCAGGGGCAAATGGGGTGAGCTTGATAACATTTAAATACTGATAAGCGCGGTGTGCGGATGTTATGGGGTTGTTGATTTTTTTGTCAATAAAATAAAGCAGTTGATAGAAAGTAATTAAGCTGATGTATCCTTCCCATCTTCCTTCCTCTATTTTGCTGAATATAAGGTCTATCGCTTTTTGTTGCCGCTTTTCTGCATCATTGAAATGAAAGGACAACAAAATGTTAGCATCCAGAAACAATCGCTTCATTTATTGCTTTTTTTTGTAGAAGACCGATGTCTGCGTTGCTTCAGGTGGGTTTCAATCTGCTTTTCAGTAGGACGTTTCCCGGGCTGCCTCAGCGCTTGAAGTTTACCGCTGACGTTTACTTCCACTCGGTCGAAATTCTTGAGGGCATCGACGTATTTTTCAAACAACTGACTTACACTGGTGTCGTGTGTTTTGGCAAAATTCTTTATCCAGGCTATTTTTCCCCGGTCCTTTATGCTCAAAGTTAATTTTTCCATACGTGTAATATGTTTATTTATGGGTGTAAATATACGTATAATTTACATTCAATTATTCTCTGGCGCAAAACTGATTTTCCAATTCACACCAAATTTATCGATACAGATTCCATAATACGAACCCCAAAATTGGTCGGAAATAGGAAGTTTTATCTCTCCGTCTTTTGAAAGCGAATTAAATAATCTATCAGCTTCTTCCTTACTTTCAGTACTGACATAGAGTGAGAAAAATTTATACGCATTTTTTTCTTTCCTGCCAACATCAATAATGTCAGCCCCCATTAAAATTGTCTCATCACTAATCGGTAATCCAATGTGCATAATATGATCATCTTCACAATTTGGAAAATACTGTCTTGCAGCTTCGGGAACATCTTTATAGCGTCCGATATATTTGAATTCTTTCTCAAAAACAGATTTATAAAACTCAAATGCTTTTTCACAGTCCCCATTAAAAGATAAGTAAGTGTTAACTATTGCCATGATAATATTCCTTTGTAGTGTTTTGTACTAGTGAAGCATAACGCGTGACTGTGATGAGTGGCGATTAGAAAGTACTGGCCTTTCCTCTCGCACTTAGCCACATTTTATTTTAAATTTATCACTGACCTTTTCGCTTGTCATATAGGTTTTGTCTGACTTGCTCTACTTCCTCTGTTATATTGTTCATCGAAAGTTTGTCAGTTCGGAATACCGTTAGGAGTTCAGTCAATTTAGACTCAATTGTCTCTTTTTCAAGTTCGCGGGAAATCTTGATTTTCTGTTCACCCGGTAAATTCCTAACCAGTTCAAGTATTTGTGAGAAAGTAAGTTTAATATTTGCTTCCATAATACAAAACTAGAAAAATTATCCTCTTTGTTTGCGATGCGCTGCTGACAGGTAACATCCAGATTTGATGTGCGCTTCCGGACTTACTAAATACCTTTTGAAGTAGCAGATTTGCACTTCAGCTTCAAATGGGCAGAGTTATATCCCCTTATTCTGTCAATATTCACGGAGCAAGGCCCTTATTTGAACTGGCCGAATTTTACTGTCTTAAGCACATTGTTTAATATAGTTCTTGAAGAGTCGCTACTTACAGCGATATAGTATATAAAATCTTTGTCCGGGATGTATGCTTCAGTCACTTTCTTATCTTCAATATCGAATATCAAAGCGCTTTTCTCATCAACGCTTGTTTCTTCAATTTGTGATGCGTTAAAGTATTCGATGATTTTCTTCTGCTTGTCAATATGGATAATTCGCTTCCCATTGTGCCACCCATTTCGGTGATGTTGTGCCAGTGATT
>CAYUJK010000185.1:5597-7432 GCA_964444895.1 uncultured Roseivirgaceae bacterium | reverse complement strand
AGGCTTTTTACTTCTTCAAACTTAGGGTCGGCCTCGAAAAGACTTAGCTGGTAGTTGGCCTTGGGTACGTCGTCCAGCTTTTTGTGGGTCTTTTCCGAAATCTTATCTTTCTCCAGGTGGTGCATGATCTCGTTGGCGCGGATCACGATGGGGTTGGGCATACCGGCCATTTGCGCTACGTGAATACCGAAGCTGTGCTCGCTGCCGCCTTCTTCCAGCTTGCGCAAAAAGATGATCTTGTCGCCGGCTTCCTTCACGCTCACGTTGAAATTCTTTATCCTGGGCAGGTCGCCAGCCAATTGGTTTAGCTCGTGGTAGTGGGTGGCAAAAAGCGTTTTTGCTTTGTATTTGGGGTGGTTGTGCAAATACTCTGCGATAGACCAGGCAATGGAAATGCCGTCGTACGTGCTCGTTCCCCTGCCTATCTCGTCCATCAGCACCAGGCTGCAATCGCTCAGGTTGTTGAGGATGCTGGCTGTTTCGGTCATCTCCACCATAAAGGTCGACTCGCCCTTCGAGAGGTTGTCGGAGGCGCCCACGCGGGTAAACACCTTATCTGTGAGGCCGAGTGTGGCGCGGGTGGCGGGGACGAAAGAGCCGATCTGTGCCAACAGCACAATAAGCGCCGTTTGCCGCAGCAGGGCAGATTTACCCGCCATATTTGGCCCGGTGATGATCATGATCTGCTGACTGATGTCGTCCAGGTAAATGTCATTGGGGATGTAGCTTTGTCCCGGTGGCAGTTGCTGCTCGATCACCGCATGCCGGCCCTCCTTGATGTCGATGATGTTTTCTTCGGTGAGCTTGGGCTTTACGTAGTTGTGTTTCAGGGCTAAACCGGCAAAAGAACACAGGCAATCGATGATGGCAATCACGCGGGCATTTTGCTGAATGGGCGCCACGTAATCGGCTGCAAAGCGCACCATCTCCAGGTACAAGCGCTGCTCTATTTCTACAATCTTATCTTCGGCATTGAGTATTTTTTCTTCGTAGGTTTTCAGCTCTTCGGTAATGTACCGCTCGGCATTTACCAGGGTTTGTTTTCGAATCCAGTCATTGGGCACCTTGTCTTTGTGAACATTCGTCACTTCCAGGTAGTAGCCAAATACTTTATTGTAAGCGATTTTTAAGGATGATATCCCCGTGCGTTCACATTCTTTTTTCTGAATTTGAACGAGGTAGTCTTTCCCGGAAAAGGCAATTTTTCGCAGTTCGTCCAGCTCAGCATGGATGCCATCTTTAATGATGCCGCCCTGGTGGGTCACAATGGGTACCTCTTCCTTGAGTTCTTTCTCAATTTTTTCGAGCAGGTGGTCGCAGGTATTGATCTGGTCGAAATATTTGTTCAAAACGGGGTTATCGGTCTTACCCAATATTTCCTTGATCGGGATAATGTTGAGCAGCGACTTTTTTAGCTGCAGCAACTCCCGGGGATTCACCCGGCCCACTGCCACCTTGCTGATCAGCCTTTCCAGGTCGTTGATGTGCTTCAGGTATTCCAAGAGCTGCTCGTAGAGATCGCTGTCGCTACATAGCTGCTCTACCACCTGGTGGCGCTCTTCAATCTTTTGCTGTTCTTTCAGGGGCATCAGCACCCATTTCTTTAAAAGCCGGGCGCCCATGGGTGTTACGGTCTTGTCCAGCACATCGATGAGCGGTACGCCGCCGTCCTGCTGTGGATAGATGAGCTCCAGGTTGCGAATGGTGAACTTGTCAAGCCAAACGTATTTTTCTTCGTGGATGCGGGAGATAGAAGAGACGTGGCCGATCTCCCGGTGCTCGGTTTCTTCCAGGTAGTGAAGGACGGCCCCCGCAGCCACGATGCCCGCCTGAAG
>CAYUJK010000185.1:1506-5497 GCA_964444895.1 uncultured Roseivirgaceae bacterium | reverse complement strand
TTGTGTTTTTTTTCGAGAACGTTGTCGTTGTACGAAACCCCCGGCGTTACCAGTTCCGTTACGCCGCGCTTTACAATTCCTTTCACCGACTTGGGGTCTTCAAGCTGGTCGCAGATGGCCACGCGCTCGCCGGCACGCACCAGTTTTGGCAAATAATTGTCTAACGAATGATGAGGAAAGCCGGCTAATTCCACATGCGAGGCCGATCCGTTGGCCCTTTTAGTCAGAACGATATCGAGTATTTTGCTTGCCTTTATGGCGTCTTCACCAAAAGTCTCATAAAAATCTCCTACCCTGAAAAGCAGCAGTGCCCCCGGGTGTTTCACCTTTATGGCATTGTATTGCTTCATTAGGGGAGTTTCATTTGACGATTTGTTTTTTGCCATAACTTTGCCGGAAGGAATTTAAAGGTGCGAAGATATTTCTTTCGCCAAATTAATGTACATCAATCAGATGAGAAAATTAAAGAACGAAGAATTGGGAAGGGTGGAAGTAGAGGAGTTTAAAAAGCTGGATAAAAACCCGGTGGTCATCGTGCTGGACAATGTGCGAAGTATGCACAATGTAGGTTCGGCCTTTCGCACGGCGGATGCCTTTCGCGCAGAAAAGATAGTGCTTTGCGGCATCACGGCGCGCCCGCCGCACCGGGAAATTAACAAAACGGCACTCGGCGCCACGGAATCTGTGGAGTGGACTCACTCGGACAACACCTTTGATGCCATCTGGAAGCTGAAAGAGGAGGGTTTTCGCATTGTGGCTATTGAGCAGGCAGATAAGAGTGTGATGCTTCAGGACTTCCAGCCGGACAAGGAGCAGAAATACGCTTTTATATTTGGAAATGAAGTATTTGGAGTTGAGGAAGAAGTGATCAGAATTTCGGATGAGGTAATTGAAATACCCCAATTTGGCACCAAGCACTCGCTGAACGTATCTGTGAGCATCGGCGTAGTGATCTGGGATGTGCTGGTAAAGCTGGAGGTAGTGGAGTAGGGGCACAAATAAATTCAAAATAGCAAGTTAGGTTGAGAAGTTGAGCAGAAGGGGCGGTTCGGAAATAGCATCAAGGAGCAATTGGAAAAAAAATTTCTGTATTTGGTTATTTGGGTTTCATCGGTAGGTTATTTGAGCAAAAACTCAGCCAATGAGCGCTAACCGTTGGCGCGTTCAAAAAGGCTTATTCAATCATCAAAATTTAGGCAATTTCGTTATATTTGGATAGTAAACGGAGAAGAAGAATGAATGGAGTGATAAAAATAGAATATCCGGAATCATTGGCCAATACATTAAAACTTAGTCAGAAGGAGTTTGAATTTGAGATGAAAAACAGTGCGTTAGTCAAACTTTATGAATTAGGTAAAATCTCGTCAGGTGTTGCGGCACAGGTTTTGGGATTGTCAAGAATAGATTTTTTGGAGTTATTGGCCAAATACAATGTTTCTGTTCTCGGTTCGCATGATGCAGACGATTTAAACGAAGACATTGCAAATGCCTAAGGTTGTTTCAAATACGACTCCGATAATATCCCTTCTAAAGCTAAATCGATTAAACATACTACAACAACTGTATTCGAAGATTTATATTCCCACGGCCGTATACAATGAAATAGAAGCTGGAAAGTCAAAGAGGTATTACAAGGATTTATCCAAAATTGATTGGATAAATATTGTTAAGATACAGGATGATCAGGCTGTTAGATACTTCTTGGACCTAGACTTAGGAGAAGCAGAATCGATTGTATTGGCAACAGAGTTAAATGCTGACTTGATTATTCTTGACGAAAAAATTGGAAGGTTTCATGCAAAACATGCTGGCTTGAAAGTGACAGGAACAATTGGAATTTTGATTAAAGCAAAAACACAAGAATTGATTAGCGAGTTAAAACCTTTACTTGATGAATTGGTACAAAAAAACGTTTGGATCAGTGATAAGCTAAAAAAAGAAATTCTTAAAAAAGTTGGGGAGGAATAGTTAGGCAACACACTCCTCCAGGGCTTTGGCCCTTTTATCCTTAGTGAACGAAAGGGCTAAAGCCCTGGTTTGAGTGGGACACTCATAATTCCGCGCCCTGAAGGACTCGGCAACTGATCGAATCAATTTCCCCCGGAAAACTGTATATTGCCATACCAGTAATTGATAAGAGGATATCAAAAAAGTTAGAAAATTTAATTAGGACATTCGCAATGCTTGGGACTATTTTGGAAGTTATTGGAGCCCTTGTCATTTACGTGTTCTTCGTCGTTGCTCGCAAGTTTAATCATAGAATCAAGAAACGGTCTTTCCGACAGATTCTAAGACCCGAAAATGAAGTGCTTATTATCAACTTGTACACCAATGGGTTTAAAAATCAATTTATCGGCATAGTATCTATCGTGGTAATCGCGATATTGGTAAAATTGCTCGTTTAGAAGCTAATGCTGGGACTCGCCCGTAGCTTGTACTTTACAGGGCTATCATCGCTACAAAACGCCTGCCCCTTTAACAGTTCAATATCAACCCTTTACTTGTCTGCCACATCATTGACATATTTTATAAAACGCATTCGAAAAATTATTAATTTAGCAGAATTATTTAGTCGGCTTATTGAACAAGCGACATTTACCTTATCCAAAATAGTCTAACAGCATTGCCTATGAGAAATTTTACTTTTCACTCATTTTTTAGCGTGGTATTAACAGTGTTCCTTTGCCTTTCCTGTCAGGACAAGGGCGAGGACTACCATCAGGCCGCTCAGAATCCTGACTTTCTTCATCGCAGTATGAAGAGAATAACGGACGTCATCATTCACGACATCTTTTCGCCACCGGTGGCAAGTCGCATATATGTGTATTCATCTATTGCCGCTTATGAGGTGCTGGTAAATGAAAACCCGGAATACGTTTCGCTGGCTGGTCAGGTGAATGGTTTGACCGAAACACCCAAGCCCGATCCAAATTTGGAATATTGCTTTCCCCTCGCCGCGGTTCAGGCTTGCTTGAAGTTGGGGCAGGCTATGACATTCTCAGAGGAAAAATTCGAGGAATTCAGAAGTGAACTGCTGACGGAGTTTAAAAGCATGGGTATACCCAATGACGTGTATGAGCGCTCCATTGCCTATGGCGAGCAGGTAGGGGCCCATATTCTCACTTGGTCAGGTACTGATAACTACAAGGAAACGCGGACCTTTCCCAAGTATACCGTCACCGAAGACCCCGCGCGCTGGCAGCCTACTCCACCCGACTACATGGATGGCATTGAGCCCAGTTGGAATAAAATCAGAACCATGGTGCTGGATTCCTGCAACCAGTTTGCGCCACCTCCACCCACTCCTTTTGATACCACCAAGACCAGCAAGTTTTACGAAGAGCTTATGCATGTGTATCAAACGGGCAAAGAGTTGGACGATGAGCAGATCGAAATCGCCAAGTTCTGGGACTGTAACCCCTATGTGTCGCACCACAAAGGCCACGTGATGTTTGCTACCAAGAAAATTACCCCCGGTGGCCATTGGATTGGAATTACGGCCATAGCCTCCAAGGTAGCGGGTTCCGATATTATGGAGACTGCCCGGGCCTATGCCGTTACTTCCATCGCATTGTTTGACGGCTTCATTAGCTGCTGGGACGAAAAATACGCCAGCAACGTGATTCGGCCCGAAACAGCCATCAACAGGCATATAGATCCTGACTGGAGGCCTTTGCTGCAGACCCCTCCGTTCCCGGAGTACACCAGTGGCCACAGCGTGATTTCCCGGGCTGCAGCGCTGGCGCTTACCAGCGTGTATGGAGATAACTTCGAGTACGTAGATTCCGTGGAGGTAGAGTTTGGCCTTACGGCGCGATCATTCAAGTCTTTTATAGAAGCGTCTGAGGAAGCTGCGGTAAGCCGTTTGTACGGAGGTATACACTATTGGCCGGCGTGCAGCATAGGCGTGGAGCAGGGAAAGGGTGTGGGAAATCACGTGGTGAGAAACCTGAAATTTAAAAAAGAAGAAAAAGACGAGCAGATGACTCAG
>CAYUJK010000185.1:0-1406 GCA_964444895.1 uncultured Roseivirgaceae bacterium | reverse complement strand
GTGAACCTCCTTTTTAAACCGATTGGCAAAATATTCCTTTTGAAAAAAATAGGCTTACGTATTTTCAAATCCTATTGGAGACTGGCAATGCGGGATATCCCTCAAAAAGCCAGAAATTAGTAAAAAACCATTGGTGATATGAAAGCATTTAACCCAAAACTTCATATAACCACAACCTTCCTGCTTGCATTACTTTCCTTTAACTTTACTATTTACGGCGCCCAGGCGGGTAAATCCAAAGGATGTGGAGACAACTGCTTTACATCAGAGATTATCTCTCTTGAGCAATCGGGGGATTGCTATGCGTATAAGGTGAAAGTCTCCCACAACGGAAGCTGCAACTACGAACTGAGCCATTACAACATCGATTTGGGCTGCGGGGTCATTTCGGAGGCGTACAATTCAAAAGGCTGGAAAATGGAATTGAACAGCCTCGACCCAACTACCGGGCTCAAAGGCTTGAAAGTAGATGACATAAAGTGGTTCGGCAAAAAGGACAAGTTTAAGAGCTTTTATGTGAAATTTAAATTTTGCCCCGATTCCGACTGCGCTGAAGACGCCGATTGCCTGTCGCCTAAAGTGGCCTACAAAGCCGGCGGGTGTATTTACTACGACCAGGTCGATATTTCCTGCACCAATCCGCTTCAGGTTGTAGCCACTCCCTCGTTGCCGTCTTGCCACAACGGCGCTGACGGCTCCATACAACTGAGTATTACAGGCGGTGAGCCGCCCTATACCGTATTGTGGGACAATGGTTCTATGAATTCAACCATCAGCAACATTTCTGCCGGTACATATCATTACATCGTAAGTGACGCTAATGGAGAAACAGTCTCTGATGAGGTGACGCTGAGTGATCCGAAACTATTGGATGTATCAGCAGAATTAGTACACCCAGGTTGTGGCGATAGTAGCTCCGGTTCCATTGCACTGGAGGTAAGCGGAGGTACGGGGGCTTATTCGTTTCTTTGGAGCAATGGCTCTACCGAAAAAGACCTTGAAGGGCTTTCCGCAGGAATATATAGCGTTACCGTTACCGATGAAAAGGGCTGTTCTTCTGTGGGTTCTTATGAACTGAAAAATGAAAATACCCTGGCAGTAAGTCAGGTGATCACTCACCCCACATGTGGGGAAAGCGAATTTGGAAGCATAGAGCTAACGGTAAGCGGCGGCACAGAGCCATATACGTTTGCCTGGTCCGATGGGGCAGATACGCAACACAGGGATCAATTGGAAGAAGGCTTTTACCAGGTGACCATCACAGATGCGCAGGGTTGTCAGGCGCAGAGAAGCTATTCCATTGCCATGCAAACCGCGCTGAGTGCCTCGGCTCAAATTATCCACACCAATTGTTTCAACGATCCCACCGGCGCTGTCGACCTTTTTGTTACGGGAGGACAATTGCC
>CAYUJK010000184.1:5729-7446 GCA_964444895.1 uncultured Roseivirgaceae bacterium | reverse complement strand
AAACATTCCTCGCCGGTAAGTATCAGCGGACTCCATTCAAAAAAGTTCTCCAGCACCTCCTTCACCACAGAATTTCGGTTTACCAAAAAAATGGCAGCCTCCTGGTTTTCCCGTATCACGTGATGCGAAGACATTTCTTATTTGAATTTTTACTACAAAATATAGTTGAAAAAATCGGCACAAAGAAAGCCCAATGCAGATAAAACTAAAAAGACCGCCTTTCCGGGAATTATTTTTCCAGCAAAACAAAGCTATGCTGGTAGCCTTTATAGTTATTATAAATCAGCAAGTTAGAGGGCTGAAGAGGCACTTTCTTTACCAGGTGGGCCGGGATATTGGCTTCGTGCATTAGCTGCACACCGAGCCACAACGCCGCCGCACCCACACTCGGATACTCGCCCGTAATGTGCTTAAACCGGGCAATGCCAGCCTTTTCTCCCACCACTTTTTCGGCCCGGGTATAGCAGGATTTAAAGCGAATGTCTCCGTTTTCGCCCGAAAGCAGTAAGCCTACCTCGGCCCCAGAACCATGCGCTTCGAGAAATAATTCCAATTGTCGGGCTACTTCATTTTCATCAGTAGTATGTAAGCACTTCAGGCCGCTTACTCGGGCTACGGCTTCTTCCGCCCGGTTGTTGATCAAAAACATCGCCGCACCTTCGCCGGCAATACTGCCCTGGGTATGGCTGGTGTACAAGCTGCTGCCCGACACGTGTTCCTTCTTATACCACCCGCCCAGGTATTCGATGTTATAGTTGTAGGACGATATCTCGTCTATCCCCCCCAAAAGATACGTATGATCCGGATTTTCTTTCAACTGCATCAACACATCCAGAAGCGCCATTTCAAAGGCATGACCCCGGTGCACGTGAGTGATGTTGTACCCGGTGTTTTTTGCCATCAGGCCCACCTGAGCTGCTATGGCGTTTGGTGTACTCTGCACAAAGTTGGTGGGCGTTAGCGTGCCTTCATCATATTCTATGATTTGGTTTAAAAAGCGAATGCAGTCCTCCATGCCTCCGTTTCCGGTACCGATCACAATGCCGTCGACATCTTTGCGACCTGTGATCAGCGGCATAGCAGCCCCCACACCAAAACGCACGGCGCGGCCCATTCGCCGCAGCACGGGCAGTGGTATGCCTTCGTATTTGGGCTCCACTACCATCAGTTTATTTTCAAGAGGCTCATTGGGCACACTCAGATCGACTTCGGGAAAAGTTTGCTGGGGCGATATGTAGGATGTAGCGTGGATATACATGGACTATACTTTAGAAAAAATGAGCGAGCTGCAATTGCCTCCAAAGCCAAACGAGTTTGACATCACATGGCGCAGGGGGGCCTGTCGGTACGAGAGCGCCGGTGTAAGGCCCGTACTTTGAATAGGCGATGAAAAGTGAAGATGGGGATATATCTCCTGGTTTTCCAGGGCCAGTATGCTAAATATTGCCTCAATGGCGCCCGATGCTCCCAGGGTATGGCCTGTGTTAGCTTTTGTCGAGGAAAATGGCGGTACGTTGCCAAACAGACGCATCATTGCGCGGCTTTCTACCTCGTCGTTGTTTTCTGTGCCGGTGCCGTGCGCATTGATGTAGTCGATATCTTCCGGGGAGAGGCCTGCCTGACTGAGGGCGCCCTTCATGGCAAGATGGGGGCCCACGCCGTCGTCAGAAAGTGATGAAGGGTGGAACGCATCATTGCTGTTTGCATACCCTGTGAG
>CAYUJK010000184.1:0-5629 GCA_964444895.1 uncultured Roseivirgaceae bacterium | reverse complement strand
GTTCCAATGGGGCTAATGATTCCATATCCTGTGACAAAAATTCTTTGCACCTGCAATAGGAAGATTATTTTGTTCTGTGTTCATTTATATAGTCCACCATGGTATTGATATCAATCAATATCTGACGTCCGTCTTTCGGGTTTTTTATCTTGATGCCGTATTCTCTTTCCAGCAATACGATCAGTTCTATAGCATCAATAGAATCGAGACCGAGGCCATCTCCAAACAAAGGTTCGTCGTCTTTGATGTCTGACGGCTTCATTTCCATCAGGTTCAGGTATTTGATAATTTGTTCTTTTAGTTGTTCCTTAAGTTCTACTGTTTCCATGTTTTGCTGTTCAAATCAAATTTTGCCTTTTGAGGCCATAGATCGCTAAAAGCTGTAAAGATAATGTAATTCCCAATAAAGGTAGAAGATTCTCCCAAACATCCTTGAATTTGTCCCCATATAAGAACAGGCTGTAATACGACTCCAGGCACCAATGCAGGGGAGACAAGACCATTAAGAATCTGAAAATACCCGGCATGGCAAAGCTCGGGACGAGAATGCCACCGATTGCAGCCAATATCACTACCGACACCGCACCAAAGCCATTGGCTTGCTCCTGGGTATTGGCAAATACGCCTATGCACAAGGCGTAGCTCAGCGCACACCACCCACACATCAGCGATACCAGCAGCAGTCCGAGGAGGTTTTGGGGCAAAAAGAGCTCCGGCAGCCCTATGAGCGGGAAAAACCACAAGCCCAACGAAAAAATAACTGCCACCTGTAGCAGGCTCACTACCAGGTATACCAGTTGCTTGGAGACCATACCAAGCAAAAAGTTAGTCGGCAAAATTTTCAGCCGGATAAAACTGCCACTGTTTTTTTCTCTCACAATGTTGGTTCCTAAGGAAATGACCATAAAAAACATAGCGAAAATTGTCCACGCGGGTACATTGTGCTGCGTAGCATTTGGCAACACGCGGCCCTCGATCTTTGATGCTGGCTTTTCATTGATAGTGATGCGATTGTTCAGCAGTTGGTCTTCGAGGTCCTTGGGGAGTTCTTCATCGCTAATGGCCATGTACAGCGCCTGTAGTATCTGCTTGTTTTCTACTATCTGCAGCACACTTCCCAGCGCTCCGTGAATGGAATACCGGAACGACTCCTGCAACACCGGATGGTAGTACAGCGTGAGCGGACTGATGTCAAATGCGGTCAACACGGTTTCATCCTCCGTAAGCCCAAAGTCATACATCACCTTGTCGGTAATGTTGTTGGCTTTCTTTTTTATGTCTTCGGTGAAGTTTTCGGGTATCAGGATGGCGAGCAGCGCATCTTCTTCCTCCATAATTTCACTGATGCTTTCTGTAGAAACAGAGGCCTCCAAGGGGACGATGGTAAACATTCCCAGCGTTTCCAGGGCCTCGCGAAGCTGGTAGCTGGCTTCTCCTGTATCCTTGTTAATGACCAGCACGGGTATTTTGTTTTCATTTACCAGTTTGAACGTGTTGTTTTGTATGCTGGTAATGACCACTACCAGGATAATGGGCATGGCAAACATAAGCACGAGGCCGATGCGGTCGCGGGTAAGTACCCGCATGTCTTTCAATATGGATGCCCACAGCTTGAACATCATTGGTCTCTGTAGTTTTTTCCTGTTAGTTTCAAAAAGAGGCCTTCCAATCCTCCCTCACCATATTCGCTCAGGATATTGGCGAGCGTATTTTCTACGATGATCTTTCCTTCGTCTATTAGTGCTACCCGTTCGCACAGCTCTTCGGCTTCTTTGAGATGGTGTGACGTATAGATGAGTGTGGCGCCCTCTTCGTTCAGTTTTTTCAGATAGTCGATAATAGCATACCGCGTTTGTACGTCCACGCCTACGGTAGGCTCGTCGAGGATTAGTATTTTGGGCTGGTGAATCACTCCTATGGCCAGATTCACCCTTCTTTTCATACCGCCTGAGAACTTCTTTACCGGCTTGCGCCGGGAAGCATACAAGCCCAGTATCTGAAGCAGCTCGGCACTACGTTCTCGTATTGTTTTCTTATCCAGGCCGCTCCAGGCGCCAAAAAAGTGAAGGTTTTCCATGGGAGAAAGCTCTTCGTAAAACGAAAAGTCCTGGGGTACAAACCCAATCCATTTGCTTACCTCGGCCTTCTCAGAAATGGCATGGCCGTTGATCTTTATAATGCCAGATTGGAGTTGTTTGAGGCCGGTAATGAGGCTCATCAGGGTAGTTTTTCCCGCTCCGTTTGGCCCGAAAATGCCAAATCGTTCTCCTTCGAATATTTGAAAGCTCAATCCCTCCAGGCAGTTTCTTTCCTGGCCGGGATACTGATAGCTCAGCTCATCTACCTGTACCGCAGGGTATCCCATTTATTTCCAATCCAGTTTTGCCAGCGCTTGAAATGCGCTCTTTTCTACTTCGGCGATTTCCAGCAGAAAATCACCCATATCATCAAAGTCTTTTTGCGTGCCGATTCTCCCCTTGTAAATACCTGCGGCCTGCACGGCGGCGTTTCGCCACAGATCGCCTGCTCGGGTAAATTCGTCCGATATCTTTAAAAGTTCATCGTTGGGAATATACTGATGTGCCTCCTGAAGAAAGGCCGCATAGATAAACCGAAATCCTCCTCCGCCCGTACCGATTTCTTCCTGCATCCTCACCAACTGCGCCAGGTACAAGCCTGCGTCTTTTTGACCCAGCTTGTTGCGCCATTTTTTAATTTTCTTTGCCGTATACCGTATGCCCTTCACTCCCGCAATGGGACCGGGTATGTGGAGCATATCCCTCACATTTCTTTTTACCCCGGTCATGATCGCTTTTTTGATTTGTTCTGGTTTTACTTCTCCTACGGTTTCCGGGAAGTACAATTGACCCCGTGGCGCCAGCGCTCCTTTGGCAAAACGCACCCGCTGAAGTTCATAGGCCGTAAGCTTTGTCACGTCTTCCATCACCGGGTCGCTCACCAGGTATTCGCCATTTTCGCGGCCATAGATAATAAGATTATGCGCATTGAAATGAAAGCGATACTCCTTGGGAAAGTAGGTAAGGTAATACACGCCAACCTGGCACCCTACAGGATGACCTTCCGCCAGCTTCGTGTTCAGAAATTGCTCCGCTTTTTCTTTCGATCTGAATTTTTTGCGGTAAACGGGGATGCCGAGCGACTTGCAGGTGCGGTTAAAAATATTGCCGGGCATGGTACGGAACGAAAAAGCAGGCCCGTTGCTCACTTTAATGAAAGGGATGTATATGAAGAATAAACCGGAGCCAATGCCAAACACGAGAGGTTCAGTAAGGTGGTTTACACCATAATGCCTCAGCAGGTTAGTTGTTACCCCGTTTTCACAATGGGCCGATTGAATATGTTCGAAATCAATTTTCATTTAATGCTTTGCTTCAGTTCAGTTGTGAGGGCTTCTATTTTTTCCGGCCGGCTCTTAAAGTTGCGGATGTCATCAAGCTCCACTTCAAACACTTCGGCATATTTTTCTAGTCGCTTTTGTGATAGCTTTTCGAATACCCTGGGCTTCATGTGCCTCTTTATCGTCCACTGCCAATAGCCTGTATAGGCGGCCAGGGTTTGGATGTCCATGATGCGAAGTTCCAGGAAAAAAAGGATAGGACTTGCCTGTCCACTAAGCACCTGCTGCCGCGCACTTTCTACCCGTTCTTTGATATTTTCCCATGAAACACTCAGCGCAGAAGCCTTTACTTCCCACCCGCGACTGAGTTCGGTGGTGTACTTGCCGTTTTCGTCCACCGCGTAGCTCACCTCTTTGGTGAAGTTGTCCAACACACTGGGATCCTGGGGAACGTCTTTCTTTTTCATAATCGTAAATCGCTTAGGTCAAAAAGACGGAGTTTTAAATCCTTTTCGTGAAAGTGCCTGTGATAGTCGTCTTTTGCTGCTTGTATTCAGCGCCATCACCTGCCGCAGCCTTGTGTGGTGCACTTCCTCTATATTCGCAGCCAAGCGCTCGCCACATAGGTTTCACCCCGAAAGCCTGCCGTTGCGCATCAGTCGCCAACAGTCCAGGTCCGGTTCGGATTTAACACACGGTGAGCAATCCGAACACGTAGGAAAACCTGGCGCTTTCGGGCACAACCAATAAGATTTTATCGCCTTTTTTCAGTTTGCCGCTGTGAAAAAGCTCATCTACCATCAGGTAGATTGACGCCGCCCCGACGTTGCCGGTAGTGGTGAGGTTGGTAAACCATTTTTCCTGCGGAATACCCATGCCATTCTCTTCCAGCTTGTCTGCAATCTTGGGTCGGAAAAAGTTGCTGGACAAATGTGGCAGGAAATAATCTATTTCGTCCACGTTAAGGCCCTTCTTGTCGCAAATCACCTTCAGCTTGTCAAAACCCAGCGCCACGATGTTTTCTCCCAAGAGTTTCACATCCTGTTTTATGGCCAGTATTGATCGTTCGGCTATTTCTTTGGGGCTGTAGTCCATATAACTTTTCAACTCGGGTCCGTTGGGTTTGTCGCCGCCCATGAACATACAGGTTTCGGCCATGTTTGCATACGAAACTCCTTCCAGCCACTCAATACGCAGGCTCAAGCCCTTTTCGCTGGGCTTATCCTGCAATTTGAATGCGGCAGCGCCGTCAGAAAGCATCCATCGCAGAAAGTCCTTCTCAAAAGCCACATACGGGTTGGCTTCAAGTGATTCAAGCTTTTCGGCTTCATCCTCAAAAAAGTCAGCCCGCAATATTCTTGATAATCGCTCAGAACCGGTGGAAACGGCCGTGCTTACTTCCTCGTTCTTAACCGCCAGGTAGGCATATTTAAGTGCGTACATGCCCGAGCAGCACACACCAGAAGGCGAGACTACTTCGATGGAGTCCGCCTCCGGAAGCCACCCATGCACCATCACCGCGTGCGAGGGGATCATCTGATCCGGTGTAGAGGTGCCGCAGCTAAGCAGTTCCATCTCTTTCAATGCTTCTACATTGTTGTCAAACAACGCGCGTACAGCAAGGGCGGTCATCTGGGCGTTGGTGTGGGTAGCCACACCCTCACGAGTCATCGCGTAAAATCTCCTCTTTATTCCATTATTTCTTAGTACTATCGCTTTTGACTTTGATCTCCTGCCACGGATCAAACCCATAAACTCTTCCATTTCCTCATTGGAAACAGGTTCGTTTGGTAAGAAACCGGCGGTCTTTGTGATATAAACTTGCTTTGACATCTCTACTAATTAATTCAATCCCATATAATACCTTTTCTTCCGCTCGATACTCTTGCCTAAGAAAGGTTTAAAAAAAATCATATTTATCAATAACACAATAGGCGCAACCAAAAAAAGTGCAATAATCAGATAATATTTGAAAACAGAGAGCCAAAAAGCCCTGTTTTTTCTCTTTATTATAAAATTGGCCCAAATCTGGAATAGTCTGCCTGCTCTACCTTCTATAAACATCAGGTTTGACTTCACTTCCACGGCCTTACTGCTGGCCAACGCCTGTGGCAGCCCCTTCCAGTCACCGGTTTTCAGAAAATCGAGCACCACTGCACCATACCGTTCGCTGCCCTGGATGTCCTCATCCGACACGCCCGGCTTGGGGAAGATCCCCAGGTACTTTTCTTTTTTGCCAGTGAGCATCCAGTACAATATGCTCACCACACT
>CAYUJK010000183.1:0-7515 GCA_964444895.1 uncultured Roseivirgaceae bacterium | reverse complement strand
CCAGGGGCACGCCGTCTGCAAAGACCGAAAAGGACATGAGTTCCCGCAGGCTGTCGGGCAGGTGAATTTCTACCGGGTAGAGGCTATTCCTGCAAACGCTGTCCACCTCCAGAAGGAAGAAATTGACCTCCGGCTTCCGGAGCATATTCACTACCAGCGTGTCGTAGTCGGAGCAGGCATGGCCTGCTTTTTTAGTTTTCACAATCAAGGGTACATCTACAAGCGGGTTGAACTGCACCTCGTTGCTTTCGGACAAAATTGTGGAACCGGTAAACCATGCGATTTCTTCGAACTCTCCGGCCAGCTCGTAGGTGAACGTTGAATCGGGACAGATAACGAGAGGGTCCGTTAGTACCTCAACGGTATCTGCCAGCATCTCCACCGTTACGCTGAAATTTTTCATGCAGGCATTAGTGGGATCATCACAGGGCCTTTTTGGGAAAGCCAGGGCATAGACTTCATCGCTGGCCGTTACGGGGAAGTGGAGTGTATTGCCATATCCAATTTCGCCTCTCCGTACGCTTGACCAAACCACCGAATCTCCCACATCGCCAAATTGCAGTGTGAGTGTATCGAACCGGCAGGCGACCGCTTCGTCGCGGGAAATATCGAGGCATTGATTCACAAAAAAATCATTGGAACAGGGAGCGCCGCCCGTGCAGTCGGTAATATCTGTTTGGGAGTAAAAGGCATTATCCACACCGGCGAGACCCCACTGGTAGCGTCCGGCCTCAAGGTCTTTCACCACATACACCGTGTCGAACAGCGTGTATCCATGCCGGCTGATGTTACGCGCACCGGGCGCGGGAGTGCCGTCCAGGTCATGGTCAGAGCTTATAACATACCGGCCTTCATCTGGCATCCCGATAAAAAAGTCATACGTCAAGCTTTTGGAGGGTGTTTTGTCATCATCGGCGCGGTACCACGAGAAGATCGTATTTTCGCCGATGGTCCTGGGCGCCACGATGGAAACAAACAGCGGCCCGCTGTTCTCTTCCGGCAGGTCGTTGACCAGCAATCGGAGCACTACCGAATCCTGCTCTTCTACCAAGCCAAGCCAATCCAGGCGGCCATTTCTGTCAACATCTCCTATATGTATCGCAGAAAATAGCGATGCCGAGTCCGGGCGAAGGGTATCGGCGACTATCCCGGTGGTATCAAACGCGAGCAACACGCTTTCCTCTTTTGAAGACAGCAGAATGTCGTAGAGACCGTCGTTCGTGAAATCAGCCGATGACAGAAATAAAGTCGCAGTGGGATAGTCAAACAACGGCGCCAGGGAAAACGTGCCGGAAGTATCGGTGAGCGATAAAAGCTGTGTGGTGTCGTGCTGTGCAGTAGTAACCAGGATATCCGCCCGGCCATCGTGGTTGATGTCCGAAAGAGCCCATTGTGTGAGGTAGGGAACAGCAATTGTCGAGGTGGGCGCTCCGCTTTCAAAATTCCTGTTGCGTACCAAACTCACCTCGCCACCTGCCTCGCTGTACAAAGCCAGGTCCTTGTAGCCGTCATTTTCCAGGGAGGTAATGAGAAACTTTGAAATGCCCGGTACGGAAAGATGCTCTTCGAAGGAAGAGTCCTGCTGGTGCAGGTACAGGCTGAAAGCCAGCTTCCCTTCTTTCATTTCCACCAGGCAGAGGTCTTTTCTTCCGTCGTTGTCCATGTCATCCACCGCAAATTGTAAAATGGAGTCGCTCTCATGAAGTTTCCTTCGCATGCTGAGTGTATCGTCGTATGACAACACGGATAACACATAACTGGCATGCAGCCTTTCCAACACAATGATGTCCACGCGGCCGTTGTTGTCAAAGTCTGTCAGAAAGACGTCTGCCGAAGCCAGGCCTGCTATGGTATCGGTGAGGGTAAACTCCAAATCATTTGTCTGCAGAAAGGTGAACCCTGCAGCAGAGTCGGCATTTACCTGGCTGAAGAACAGAATGTCCTTATTCGCGTCATTATTGATTTCGACTATATAGGCTCTGTGATCCAATCCCTTCGGCCACCTGGCGATATCCTGCGGCGAAAACATTTGGGCGCTCGCTACTCCCGAAAGGAGTAGGAAAAAGAGGCAAAAGAATGGCTTCCTGATCAGCATTGTGAGCCCCGTTTTAATGATTATTCGGTCCATAGGTGTTAAAATTTAGCGTGCAGGTTGATTTACTTCCTCTCCGGATTCCACTTCCTTATGGTCTAATTCCCGGTCATTTTCCATTTGAAACATCAGCGGTATGGAATGCCGGGTATCCACGGGCTTGCCGTTTACGGTAGCGGGATTCCAGGCGGGCATGTTTTTTACCGCCATCATGGCAAGGGAATCCAATACCGGATGAAGCGTGTGGATGACCGCTATCCCGGCAATTTCACCGCTTTGCTGTACCACAAACTCCACCACGACCCGGCCTTCTATCCTTTCCGATTTCAGGTTTTCCGGATATTCTGTGTTTTCGTTAAAGTACTCAAAAAGCCGTTCGAAGCCGTCCTTCGGCGTGGCTTGCGCAAATACCGATTCTGCGGGCGACGCCTCCCCTATCTTGAAGTCTGCTCCTCCGTCCTTCTCTCCAGAGTGTGTATCCTCTGAAGTAGCTTGTGATTGAGAAGACGATACTTCGCGCCTGCTGCTTTCTGCCTGCGGGGTTTTAACTCCTGAGGGCGGGATCAACCTGGGGCGGTCACTTTGCTCTTCCACGGCGAGCGGCATAGAATCAGCCATCACGGGGCCGACGGAATCTGTAACCTTCTCTTTGTCATTTTCGGGCTGATTCATGTACAGCGTCCCAACAACCGATGCTCCCACAAAGGCCGCCAGGAAAGTTGCATTCCGAATCAACCGAAAACGCTTCCACCAGGTGGCCTTTGAAACGATCGCATCAAAGTCCATCCATTGTTCTGCGGCGTCCACCTCTATGGTGGGCCTCTCGAAAAGATATTTATAACTGGCCATTTCGTTCTGCGATTATTTTTTTGATTTTTTGAATGATCCTGTGGGCTTTCACCTTCAGCGCACCTTCGTTCATGCCCACTATGAAGGCTGTGTCCCTGTTGGGCTTTTGCTGAAAGTATTTGAGGTCCATGATCTCGACCTCCCGGGGTGTTAGTTCGTCGAAAGCCTCTATGACCGCTCTCAGCAATAGGGATTTGTCATTGACCTCGGCATCTTCTGCTATGTTATCCATCAGCGCTTCATCCAGCACTACATGCCTTGCCTTTTTCGATTTCCGAAAGTATTGCATGGTTTCGTTGTAGGCTATCTTGTAGAGCCAGGCGCCAAAAGGAATGTTTTTGTCCTGGTAATTTTGGAGTTTGGTAAGGGCTTTATAGAAAACCGAAGAGGCAATTTCCGCGGCATCATTGATCTCGTTGGTGCGGTGAAAGATGTAGTTGAGAATGGGCCGGTAATAGTTTTCATAAAGGGGCCTGAAATGCTTAGGATCCTTTTTGCTTGCGGCAATTATTTCTTGCTCGTTGATCAAATGGTTCTTGCTCATCCGGCTTGGGGAGTGATTTCGGTCATCATTCGACGGCAAATAAGGTACAAGCATTTTTTCAATTTTCCCTAACAATGCAGAATTGTCAAAAAGTTACAGGTGGTGATAAAAAAAAAAATTAGCTTTCTCTGCTGTCACTATTGCGTAGAGACTGTTGCAGCAAGTTTAAAGGGAAGGGTGGGGAAAGCACAAAATCGAAGGAGTGGGGAGTCTTGAATGAATCATCTCTTACAAAAATCTGCTTGTATAGAATTTGTCAAATCCTATCAGGTATTAAAACCCTCTAAATACTCGGTTTTCCTATCAAAATACATTCAGTTTGTTATTAATCCTTTCTTTCAAATCATTCCGTACTTCAGCTCGCTCCGCATACTTATGCCACGATTTCACTACAGAATTAATTTCTTCAATAATTTTCTCTGCTTTTTTTATGGTATTATCTCTGGCTATGGTCATCAAGTCTTCTTTCGTTATATCAAGTCTTTTTCCATTTACACTTAAGGTTTGCTTGCTTACCCAATGATTTGTTGGGTCAAAAGAAAAGCATAAATCATAGGCTGGCGCCAGCCTCCATTGCTGGTCCTTCTTTAAAATGAATGAGAAATTTTTCGTGTGGTCATCATAGTTGGTTGCCAATACATTGAACACCATTCTCCGAAACATCTGTTCGGCTTCAGGGTAGCTTAATCGCAGCAACCGCATGGTCTGAAACACCTGTTCATAGCTATACCCATACATGTCATTAAAATCATAATGCTGCAAACCACACAGAGATTGAATATGATGCTTCACATTAGCCTCTCTGTCGAAGCGTTTAGTCATAAAATGTGCCCTGCCGTTTTCCTCTATCAATTGGCAATCGCTCATTTCAATTCCACAGTCAAGCGCCATCAGGTAGTAGGCATATTCTACCCGTCCCCATCCCGAACTCTCACCAAACTGTTCGCCACTTACGCCGTCCAGCTTGAGCAACCAGTGCTCAAAACCTCTGGGCACATTTCCCTGTCCTGATCTTATTTCTCTGGTTTTGGAATTGTAAGCAATAACGGCCTTAGGGCGTGCTCCTCCCGCCGAGGTCCCTATTTTTAATATCTCCATCATAGACTTTTCCTTGTCTTTGTTCAAATGGGCCAAAAAAGCTTCCCGTTCATAGAGCATCTTTTTCGCAACCTCCACCATGCTATCCAGCACAATGGAGTAACTCGTTGCTCCCTTCTCGATTTGCGCTGGTTCAAATTCCAAAGCCCCCATTCCCCTCGAACCGATAAAGCACAGCTTTTCTACTGGATTCATACTGTTTTCCGGTCTTCCTTGCTGAGCTAACCAGGCATTAATCAACTTATTTCCGTACTTGTCCGGCAAGGCATCAGACAACAAGCCCGGCAGCCCCTTGAAAGCATCTTCCGTTTCATTTCGGCTCTTTCGTAGTTCGGGGAAACTATAAATTCTTGACCCTTGAGCTATGGGCATTTTGATAGGCGATAGGTCCCATCCCTTTTGGATAAACTTTGGTGCATACTGGAAATAGGCTAATTGTGCTGATTCGTCCCAGCGAACCGCTCCCGCCAACTCACCCCATATTATAATTTCAGCGACATCTACCATCCTAAATCGTCTGTATTTGCTGAATGCGTCGTTTTATTCCTAACCCTTTTTTTTCTTCGCTTCTTAAGCTTGGCATATTCCAGGGGGCTTATTTCATCCGGGATTTTAAATCCGTTCAACACATATAAGCTGTCCAATGCACGTAAAATTTGAATCAAACTCATTAGCGTTATGGTTTCCCCATTCTCAATTTGACTAATCGTCCAGCGATTCAAACCAGCCCTTTCCGCCAATTGTGCTTGTGTTTTTTGCTGTTGTTGACGCGCATGTCTTATATAACTCCCTAGTTGCTTTACTATGGCCATGTCAGACATTTGAACCCAATCTATGACAGTATTTCCCATCAATAATATCCTTTTGTATACTTAAAATTGGTATTTACCAACATAAATACGAATAAAAAAACTAAAAAACAAAAATGTCAGCAAATACCATCATTAATACATAAAAAATCTCTTAATGAATGCATTAGCCAACATTAAAGCCGCCCTGGATAAAAATCACTACGAGGCACCCACATCCGGTGAGAACGTGAATCACCTGATCAATTCCTCTCTTTTCTTCGTAGAAAACAAACTGCTGCCCTATTCCCACCCGAATACTTGTACAATCTTGATCGCAACCCTTATATTGCAGGCCTTTATGAAATCAAAGGAATCGTTTGACCCAAACATCGCCCTATCAAAATGAACAAGCTCCTCGAAAACATCGATAAAAAGCCACTTTTCATCATCGGCCCCTGTGTAATCGAAAGCCGGGAGCTATTGGAAACCGTGGCAGAAGAGCTGGTGAGACTGAGAGACCTCTACGAACTCAACATCGTCTTCAAGTCGTCATTTGACAAAGCCAACCGGACTTCTATCAACTCTTACCGGGGGCCGGGCCTGGAAAAAGGCATAGCGGAGCTTGCCCATATAAAAAACAAATACAAACTGCCTGTAACCACTGACATTCACGAGCCCTACCATGCGGAGGCAGTAAAAGACGTGATCGACATCATTCAGATACCGGCATTTCTATGCCGGCAAACGGACCTGCTCGTTGCTGCTGCCAACACAGGAAAAATCGTTAATGTAAAAAAAGCGCAGTTTCTCTCCGGCGAAGACATGGTATATCCCGTGCAAAAATTGCAGGAAGCCGGAAACCGGCAAATCCTCCTCACCGAGCGCGGCAATATGTACGGGTACAACAATCTCGTAGTAGACTTCCGGAATATCCTTACCATGAAGGCACACGGAGCCCCGGTGATCATGGACTGCACCCATTCGGTACAGAAGCCCGGTGGCGGCAAGGGCGTTACTGGCGGCAACCGCGAATACGTGCCCTATATGGCACTGGCGGCCAAAGCCTTCGGGGCAAGCGGCTACTTCTTTGAAGTGCACCCCGACCCGGACAATGCCAAAAGTGATGGGCCTAACATGCTGTATTTGAAGGACCTTGAAAAAGTTATTAACTCGCTACTCTAATTTCACATGTACCAGCATATACCCATAAGACTTGTCGTATCAGACGTAGACGGCGTGATGACCGACGGCGGACTGTACTATTCTGCACAAGGCGAGGAAATCAAAAAATTCAACGTAAAAGATGGCCTTGTGGCGCACCTTCTGAGAAACGACGGCATAAAGCTCTGCATCATCACTGGTAGAAAGTCGGAAATCGTAGAGAAGAGGTTCTCAGAACTGAAGTTCGACTTTATCGTACAGGGAGCTGAAGACAAACTTGGCGCCCTGAAAAAGATAGCCTCAGATCTGCAAATAGACCTTAGTCACGTTGCCTATATCGGCGACGACGTCAACGACCTGGAGCTGCTCAAAAGCGTAGGCCTGGCAGCATGCCCCAGCGACGCTATTGACTCACTGAAAGACCATGTAAACTATGTGTGCCAAAAAAAAGGCGGTGAAGGGGCGTTCCGGGAGTTTGCTGATTACGTTTTAACCTATAACAAAAATGCAGGATAAAGAGATCATCGAGTTAGCCAGAGAAGTAATAGACATTGAGGGCCACGCCGTTCTGGACTTAAAAAACAAGCTCAATGGCGACTTCACCAGGGCACTGCATGCCATCTTCAATTCCGATGGAAAAGTAATCGTGACCGGCATTGGAAAATCCGGTCATATAGGAAACAAAATTGCGGCCACCCTGGCCTCTACCGGCACACCCAGCTTTTTTGTTCATCCGGCGGAAGCCTTTCACGGCGACCTGGGGATGTTTGAAAAAAAAGATATTGTGCTCTGCATTTCAAACTCCGGGGAAACCGACGAAATACTGAAACTCATTCCTTTCTTCAAAAAAAATGGAAACCTGATCGTCGCCATGACAGGCAAGCAAGGCTCTACCCTGTCTGCAAACAGTGATTTTTTTATTGATATCTCCGTAAAAAAAGAAGCCTGTCTGCTGGAGCTGGCGCCCACCAGTTCTACTA
>CAYUJK010000182.1:2728-7527 GCA_964444895.1 uncultured Roseivirgaceae bacterium | reverse complement strand
AAAATAATATCCGCGTTATCGGGCGCTTTGATTTCAGCCGGTTTCCTACGGCCATTGCCGAGGCGCACCCGGAGTGGGCGTTCCGAAGGCCCAATGGCGATACCATCGCCTTCAACGGGTTGGTAACGGCCTGCCTGTTTTCTGATTATTACCAGGAGCACGCGGTAAAAGTGGTGGAAGAGGGAATGGCCCGCTACAACCTCGACGGCATTCTCATCAACTGGTGGGGCAACCACGCCGTGAACAGCTACATTGGTGTGGCCAACGGGATATGCCATTGCCACTCGTGCAAAACCAAATGGGCAGAAGCATCTGACAAGCCTTTTCCGAAGGAGGCGACACCCGAATACCACACCTGGCACAACAGGGCCAAAGCCGACCTGGAGCTCCGCATGCAAAATATGGTGGATAAGTACAACAAAAACACTGCGCTGATCCTCTACCACCTCACCGGGAATAGGGAAACACTGGAAGGCTTTACCACAGAAACCAAGACCGGCCCCCTTACAAACGAATGGTGGATGTATCAATCATCATACTACGTCAATAAATACCGCAATTCTCATCCCGACAAGGCTACATTTAACACGGTGGTCAACTTTATCGATTTCAACTACCGGTTTGCCCCCCACCGCATGAGTGTGAACCAGGCGCGGATATTTCAAAGCATGGCGCATGGCTCTTTTCCGGCGTTTTACATGATCGGGATGCCCAGCCAGTACGATACCACCGGTGCGGCGGCTATTTATCGTCCTTTTGAAATCCATAAAAAATATGAGGAATACCTCGTCCACCAGAAGTCAGCAGCAGAAGTAGTGGTCATTGACGACATGCTCTCCAACAACATGCGGGGAATGGTCAACATCCTCTCGGAATCGCATATACCCCATAAGATCATTTTGCAGGAAAAAGTGAAAAATCATGTAGATGGCGCCAAACTATTTATTGCCACGGGTAGTGTTTCGGATGATTTGCTTGACGCCGTACAGGAGGGCAAAAGTCTGATCGTAATTGGGAATACACCGCCGAAAGTGATGGAGGATGCAGTAGTAGGGCTTGTAAAAGCGCCGGAGATGGTAAAGAGTTACTGGTCGGTGAATGATGCCAACCTGTTTTCCAAAACTTCCCGGCACAGGGTGATCTACAACGCGGGGGACTACACGGAACTAAAGCCCGACCCCAAAGCAGGCTTGTTGCTCATCCCTCCATCGCAGACAGGTCCGCCGGAACTGGCCGGGGCTGGCATGAAGGTATCAGACAAACCGGGACTACTGGTTCGAAAATATGGCGAGGGGACGGTAGCCTATATTCCCTGGAATGCCACGGCCAACTATTGGGAGCAGGCCACCACCAGCATGAGCCTTTTGTTCAATGAATTGATCGACCACCTCATTGATGGTCGGCGACAGGTAATAACCGACGCCCATCCATTGGTAGAAATTTCGCTGATGAAGAATACCAACAAAAATGTGTTGCTGCTGCACCTGGTCAACAATACTGCTCAACTGCATGGCGCCGGGAACCGGTTGATTCCGCTGCGATCTATGACTTTTAGTGTGAAGGGAGAATATGAAAAGGTTTACCTGGCCAGTGGGAAGGTTTTGACCTCAAAAATGGAAAACGGATACACAAGTTTTGGGCTTGATCGACTGGAGGAATATGAATTGGTAGTGATGGAGTAGTTTTTTTTACCTTTTCCTCCCTCTAATAAACATAAACACCAGCACGACAGCCGAAAGGATAAGCCCCATAGATTCCCGGGCTTCTTCTACGCCGGGCATTTTCATTTTCAGCGATTGGGCTTCCTCTTCCAGTTGCCACCAGTCGGCCAGCGAGGGAGGGATAAGGTATATGCCCCACGCCAGAAACAACACGGCCATCACGATGGCTACCCTGGGAAAGTACTTGCGCTGAAAGGCAAAAAAGCAGTGAGCGGTTACCGAGATATACATTAGAAACCACAGCACCGGATCGGCGTCATTTAGCTGTACCAGGGCAAATAATAAAAATAGTACACCAAGGGCGAGATAGACGTATTTCATCCTTTTAGTTACTTGTTTCTGGATGCGAGGTGCTGGTTCCCTGATTGAACAGCCACTGTTGATCTGATTTACCGCCTACCGGCGCTTCCTTTGAGCGCGCCTTACGGCAGTCAGGGCAGGCAGACTTTCACCCCGCACGCTTCTTTACTCCTTACTCCTTGCTCCTTTTTCCTTGCTCCTCACTACCTGCCCCTTGTTCCTTTCTCCTTCCACCTCCCTGTTTTTAATTTCCTTGCAAAGCTTGTCGTACCATTCTTTGCCAAACTTTCGGATCAGTGGTTCTTTCAGGAATTTGTAGAGGGGCACCTTCAGTTCCATGCCCAGCTTGCAGGCGGGGTTGCAGATTTCCCACCGGTCGTAGTTCACGGCGTCGTAGTCATCGTACTTAGTGATTCTGATGGGGTAGAGGTGGCAGCTTATGGGTTTTTTAAATTTCGTTTTCTTGTCATTGAAAGCCTGCTCAAAGCTGCATTTCAAAATGCCGTTCTCGTCATAGGTGGCGTAGGCACATTCTTTGCCATCGATAGTCGGTGTTGAGAATTCTCCGTCTTCGTCAAAAACATACATCCCTTGCTTTTTGATCGCCTCCTTTCCCTCTTCAGTGAGGTAGGGCTCCACAGCAGGATATACTTCCTCTATCGCAGGCAATTCTTCGGTAAGCAGCGGCGCTCCCAAATCTCCTTCTACACAGCATGCTCCTTTACATTTGGTAAGGTCACATACAAAGTAATTTTCGGCAATATCGTCGCTGATCACCGCATTTTCCACCACTATCATGTTCTTCGCTTTGGCAAGTTCTGCGGCAAATTTAACAATCATTTAATTAGCTGTATTAATATTCGTTGATAACTACTTGTTTGCTGGCCTGCTTTTACTTAGTCAGTCGTACGCCAGAGTTTACGAATGGGGCACCGGCATTAGGCGTATTCTTTGTCATCTCCCTGAGCTTTATCCGGTTTGTCTATCACTGCGAAGGCACGTGAAAATGCAGTCATTAGCCAGTAATTCGCCAGGGCAGTAAAACAGCCAGCACAATGAATTTTTCAAAGTTCCAAAATATTGACCTCGGATTTTTTCGTTTTCAGTCAGCTAAGACATACGTGTAATAAAATCAAAGACGAATTAATTTTATTTATTAAAATGATAGTCCGCCATTCCCGATCATAATTGCTAAATTGCACGCTTCTTTTACCGATACAGGATGGATTATTTAGCAGGATTAAACGAACCGCAACGCGAAGCCGTACTCAACACCGAAGGGCCGTGTATGATCATCGCCGGCGCCGGCTCTGGAAAAACAAGCGTATTAACTTATCGAATTGCTCACCTCATCAGGGAAAAAGACGTTGATCCGTTTCAGATACTTGCATTGACTTTTACCAACAAGGCCGCTGGTGAAATGAGGGAGCGGATAGAGCGCGTGGTGGGCCCCGAAGCACGCAATTTGTGGATGGGTACCTTCCACTCCGTTTTTGCCCGCATCCTGCGCTCCGAGGGTGGAAAAATAGGCTATCCGAGTAATTTCACTATTTATGATGCCGACGACTCCAAATCACTGATCAAAACCATCGTAAAAGAGCAGGGGCTCGACGACAAGGTGTATAAACCCAATGCCGTATTCAACCGCATATCCGGCGCCAAAAACCGCCTGATATCGTGGAGAGAATACATGAATAACCCGACGTTGAAGGCCGACGATGAAAGCGCCATGAGGCCCGAAATAGGCAGGCTGTATAAAATCTATGCAGAGCGATGCTTCAAAGCGGGAGCCATGGATTTTGACGATCTCTTGTTCAACACCAATGTCCTGTTTCGCGATCACCCCGACGTGCTGAATAAGTACCAGCATCGCTTTCGCTACGTGCTGGTAGATGAGTTTCAGGACACCAATATTTCGCAGTACCTCATTACCCGTAAGCTCTCTAATGTTCACCAGAATATTTGCGTGGTAGGCGACGATGCCCAGAGTATCTATGCGTTTCGCGGGGCTGATATCCAAAATATTTTGAATTTCGAAAAAGACTTTCCCGAACTGCGAATTATCAAGCTGGAACAAAACTACCGCTCCACCAAGGTGATCGTGAATGCCGCCAATACTGTGATTAAGCACAACCGGGCACAGCTGCCAAAAAATGTGTGGACATCGAACGATGACGGCGACCTCATAGAGCTGATAAAAGCCAATTCTGACAACGAGGAGGGCAAGCTGGTGGCGTCGTCGATTTTTGAAGAGAAAATGAACAACCATGTTCTGAACTCCGATATCGCCATTCTTTATCGCACTAACAGCCAGTCGCGTGCCATAGAAGAAGCGCTGCGCCGCATGAACATCAAATACCGCATTGTGGGGGGGCTGTCGTTTTATCAGCGAAAGGAAATCAAAGATATTCTTTGCTACCTGAGGTTTGTAGTCAACCAAAACGACGAGCAGGCACTCAGGAGAATTATCAATCTGCCCAAGCGGGGAATAGGCGATAGCAGCATTGATAAAATGGTGGTGGCGGCCAATGAGAATTCGGTGAACCTATGGACGGTGGTGAGCCATATTCACCAGTTTATGAGTGGCAGAGCGGCCAACCTGATTGACGATTTTTCCATGATGATCAAAAGTTTCATGGTCATCATTAGTCAGAAAGACGCCTACGAAGCTGCCAACCACATTGCCCGGCATTCGGGCTTGCTCAAGGAGCTCTATGAAGACAAGACAATAGAAGGAGTAAACCGCTATGAGAACCTCCAGGAATTGCTGAACGCCAT
>CAYUJK010000182.1:0-2628 GCA_964444895.1 uncultured Roseivirgaceae bacterium | reverse complement strand
CGCCGCCTGTTTTATGTAGCCATTACCCGGGCCAAGGCAAAATTATTTTTGTCCTATGCCATCACAAGGTATCGTTTTGGACGTTTGAAAGACTGTGAGCCGAGTCGCTTCCTCGAGGAGATCGACCCGCGGTACATGAAGACCAACCGGAAATTCTCTGCTCAGGAGCCGGTAGTAAAAACGTCCAACTACGCCAAAAACCTGGTGGCAGGTTTGAAAAACGGAAACAATCCGGCGTCGGCGAACTATACACACAAGGTGTCGGAAGACTTTAAAGCCAGCGATACGTCTGGCCTGCAGGAGGGCATGAAGGTGGAACACCCCAAATTTGGCTACGGAAAAGTGGTGCAAATGGACACTGATGGTGCTAACCGTAAAGCAAAGGTTTTATTTGATAATTTTGGAGAAAAAACTTTATTGCTTAGTTTTGCTAAACTTAGAATTCACAATAGCTGATAGTTTTAACAATCCCATTTCTTAGTTTACAAGCCCAGCCCGAGCAACAGTAGATGTCGGGAGCAAAAACCAAGCTTTATTTTTAGCATGTACACGAACGACTGGATGTCGAAACCCATTGTTGATATTAGCAATATAGAATAGCAAAAACACAGAATAGTAATCCTTTTTTTACTACAATATGAACGATTATAATACACAGAGACCGACGCTTATTCTGAAGGAATATGGCAGGAATATTCAGAAACTGGTAGAGTTTGTGAAGAAGACCGATGACGAGGAAAAGAGAAACGAATTTGCTGCTACCCTTGTAGACCTGATGAAGCAGATAAACCCCTCGGTGAAAGAAACCATTGAAACCAATCAAAAGCTGTGGGATGATTTGTACATCATGGCAGATTTTGACCTCGAAATACAGGGACCTTTTCCAAAGCCTGAGAAAGATATTCTTTACAAAAAACCCAAGCGATTGGGCTACAGTGCCAATGGCATCAAATTCAAGCACTACGGACGAAATATCGAGCTGCTGATAAAAAAGGCCATGGAGCTGGAAGATCCGAAAGAAAGAGACGAAGCAGCAATGTACATTGGCCGGCTGATGAAAGGCTTTTTCACCACATGGAACAGAGAAAATGCCGATGAAGCCACCATCGTGGAAAACATCAAGCAGCTCTCCAGCGGCGTGATTGAGCTGGACGTGGACTATATCCGGGAAAACAGGGTGTTTGATTCCAATGTGAAGGAGCGCGACATTACCCGCGAGCGCGACAACCGGGATAGGAACGACAGAGGCGACAGAGACAGGAACCGCAACAATAAGAACAACCGAAATCGCAACAATCAAAACCGAAGAAGAAGAAACTAATGTCGTTTTTCAAGGTTAGAGGAGGAGTTTCGCTCAAAGGCGAGATCATTCCCCAGGGCGCCAAAAATGAGGCCTTACAAGTAATCTGTGCCACTCTTCTCACCGAACAGACGGTCACCATCCATAATATCCCCGACATTCGGGATGTGAATAAGCTGATAGAACTGCTCTCAGAAATGGGCGTGGCCGTACAAAAACTGGGAGATGGTTCCCTCGCTTTTAATGCAAAAAATGTAGACCTCAAATACCTCGAAAAAGAAGAGTTTAAAGAAAAAGCGGCTTCCCTGAGGGGATCAATCATGATATTGGGGCCCTTGCTGGCTCGCTTTGGTAAAGCCAACATCCCCAAACCTGGAGGAGACAAAATAGGAAGACGCCGACTGGATACGCACTTCATCGGATTTGAAAAGCTCGGCGCCAAGTTTCGCTACGACGACGACGATAAATACTACCACATAGATGCTTCGGGATTGAAGGGGTGCTATATGCTCCTGGACGAAGCGTCGGTGACTGGCACAGCAAATGTGCTCATGGCCGCCGTTCTGGCCAAGGGCACCACCACCCTCTACAATGCCGCATGTGAGCCTTATATTCAGCAGCTCTGCCACATGTTGAATCGCATGGGAGCCAAAATATCGGGCATTGGCAGTAACCTATTACACATTGAAGGGGTGCAAGGCCTCCATGGCGCCGAACATACCCTGCTGCCCGACATGATAGAAGTGGGGAGTTTTATAGGCCTCGCGGCGATGACACGCTCGGAGATCACGATCAAGAACGCCGGTATAGAGCACCTGGGCATCATTCCCGATATTTTTGCCCGTCTCGGCATCAACATGGATTTTGTTGGAGATGATATTTTTATACCAGAGCAGGAAAGCTATGAGATAGATACTTTTATTGATGGCTCTATCATGACGATAGCCGACGCCCCCTGGCCAGGCCTCACGCCGGATTTGTTGAGTGTGTTCCTGGTGGTAGCCACGCAGGCCAAAGGCAATGTCCTTATTCACCAGAAAATGTTCGAAAGCAGGTTGTTTTTTGTCGATAAGCTCATCGATATGGGGGCACAGATCATCTTATGTGATCCCCACCGGGCCACCGTAATGGGCATGGATAGAAAAGTTCCCTTGAAGGGTATTAAAATGTCGTCGCCCGATATCCGCGCGGGAGTGGCCTTGCTCATAGCAGCCTTGTCGGCAAAGGGCGTAAGCGAAATCCACAACATCGACCAGATCGATCGCGGGTACCAGCAGATCGACACGAGGCTCCGCAACCTCGGCGCCGATATCCAGCGGATGGAATAG
>CAYUJK010000181.1:0-7568 GCA_964444895.1 uncultured Roseivirgaceae bacterium | reverse complement strand
AGGTAGTAATTATTAATTCTGTCGAGTTGGCTAATGAGGATGACCAACTCATCGCTTCTATCGAAATGAGACATGGATAGTAGAGTTAAGCTGCTGTAAGTACAACGACTACGACGGTGATAAGTTTTATCTCAAACGAAAAAAGAAATGACAAAAAAGTCGTTGACTTTCTACTAATGAGCGTGTTACATCATAAACAAGATGTAGCAATTGTAAAAAATATACAGCGCTACAAAAATCCCACCTTCTACGCGGTCGATCATTCGACCTTTTCCGGTGAAAATAAATACAAATAACAGTAAACTGATGAACGCATTAAAAAGCAAATCCTCGTTGATGCTTCTTCCTATTCCTACAGGGTGAATGATAGCGGAAATACCCAGGATAAAGAAAATGTTAAAAATGTTAGAGCCGACAATGTTTCCCACTGCCAAATCCACATTTTTCTTTTTGGCGGCCACAATAGATGTGGTTAGCTCAGGAAGGGATGTTCCTGCCGATACTACGATGAGTGCAATGATCCGCTCTGTAATCCCTAAATATTCGGCAAAATTCCGGGCAGAATACACGATCAACTGCCCCCCTGCTACCAGTGTGATCAATCCTAAAACTACAAACACCCAGGACTTCCCGTTACTGTAGTTTTTAATTTTCAACTCAATGTCTACTCCATTTCCTTTTTTCAGCAAGGTGATATTGTAGACTATAAAGATCAGAAAAAAGAAAATCATCAGCAGGCCATCTGCGCGAGAAATCATTTGGGTAGCCTGACCGTCGAAGAAAACGTCGTTAGCACTAATCACCACTACCAATGCCGCCAGAAGGCTTAGTGGCACCTCCAGCCATGTGGTATTGGGCTTCACAGCTAAGGGATACACCATTGCTGAAATCCCCAAAATTGCCGTAACATTGAATATGTTACTGCCAATCACATTCCCCATGGTGATGTAATTGTCCTTATTGATTGAGGCAAAAACATTTACCGCCAGCTCCGGCGCAGAAGTGCCAAAGGCCACGATAGTAAGACCAATAACCATAGGAGAGACTTTGTAATTATTGGCAATAGCAGTGGCCCCATTCACCAGAAGGTGTGCCCCCCAGATCAATGGCACAAAGCCTATAAGAAGCGTAAGTAAGTGGAGCATAATACTGCGTAAAAAATCTCTATTAAAAAGTAAAACTATTGATTCTCCAAGATGTTCAAACTATTTTTTTACCCTTGCCGGCCTCACCTCTATCTTGCTGGGTAAGGTTCGGGGATTCATTTTCAATAAATCCACCACCATCTGACCCAAATCTTCTGGCTGAATCTTCCAGGCGTCTTTTTCACTGGGCACGTGGTTATTAAAGTAGGTAGCCACAGAGCCTGGCATGATGGTGCTTACCTTCACATCGTCATCACGCAAATCAAGCATGACAGCCTGCGTAAAACCCACCAGACCGAATTTGCTGGCATTATATGCCGCCCCACCCGCAAAGAAATTCGTGCCTGCGAGGCTGGCAATGGTGATAATGTATCCCTTGCTCTTTTTAAGTGCGGGAATACTGGCTTTTACGCTATTGAAAACACCTGTTAAGTTGGTGTCAATGGTTTCTTTCCATTGCTCCTGCGTAAGTTCGTCGATAGAAGCAAAATGGCCCACGCCGGCGTTTGCCACCAGCACATCTAACTTTCCCCATTTTTTCACAACTGTGTCTACTGCAGCTTGCTGGGCATTCGCATCGGCCGCATCGGCCACTATGCCGTCTACCGCGCCAGTCCCTATTTTACCCAGACCGCTCACGGCCTGGTCGAGCGCGTCTTTTGACCTACCGGTAATGAGGACTTTCATTCCCTGCTTCAGCAACGATTCAGCTATGCCATAACCAATCCCTTTACTTCCACCTGTAATCAATGCTGTTTTATCTTTCAAATCCATCATATCAATCTTTCTTTTTTAATGACGAAGCTCTAACAATAAGTTCAGTTTTCAAAACAACGGTCTCTGACTCAATCATATCTTTGTTCTCTTTGTGCTTCAGCACCTGTCTTGCGGCAATGATTCCCATATCTACAGCCGGATGACTAATAGTGGAAAGTTGGGGGTCAATGATGAGGGAAACGGGATCATTATTAAAGCCTATCACGGCCAGTTCATGTGGCACACTTATGTTCATGTCTTTGGCCAACTGAATCACGCTTACGGCAGCGTTGTCACTTGCTGCAAAGATCGCATCGGGAGGCTCAGGCAGGTTCATCAGGTTCCGAGCGCCATTATAGCCTTCTTCCGCGCTCAAAATATCGCTGTGCAAAATCAGGGTTTCGTCTATCGGCAAGTTGTTCTTTTTAAGAGCCGCTATATATCCTTTTTCTCTTTCGGCATACACATTTCTGTGCTGAGCGCCGCTGATGTGGGCAATGCGTCTGCAACCCTGCTCGATCAAATGTTTTGTGGCCGCAAAACCCGCCGCAAAATTATCAACGATCACCTTGTCGGAGTTAATTTCCTCGCACACCCGATCCACAAACACGACAGGAATGTTCTTCTTTACAAAGGGCATAAAATGGTCGTATTGCTTGGTTTCCATGGCCAACGAGACTACCAGGCCACTCACCCGGCTGTCGTACAAAGCCTGTGCATTGGCGATTTCATTTTCATAGTTATCATGTGACTGGGATATGAATACGTTATAGCCTTCCTTATTGGCGAGTTGTTCGATGCCGCTTATGAGAGAAGAAACAAATGGCCTGTTTACCCAGGAAATGATTATTCCGATGGTATTGGTTTTACTACTGCGCAGGCTGGCGGCTATGGCGTTTGGACGATATCCCTTTTGCTTGGCCAGCGTCCTTACGGCCTTGATGGTGTCCTTTCCTATGCTGTAGTGCCCTTTTAGCGCACGCGACACCGTGGAAGGAGACACTTTCAGCTCATTGGCAATATCATAGATGGTTACTTCCTTTTTGCTTTTCATTGTGGTACCGGGTATTTGCATTTCAGACGTCCACGATCCTAAGAAGAACGCAAAGTAAATAAATATTGAGAAATAACCCTTAGTCGACTACCTGTTCCTAAGATCACACAGGTGGATATCCTTGCTTGATAAATGCAGAGAAAAAACCAGGGCCACAAATGTGGCCCTGGGATATAAAAAATCAATTCAGTTTCACATTTACTAGTTCCCGGAATACCCTGGGTTCTGAGGATACTCCCCATTCACTAAGTCTATCTGACCTTGAGGAATTGGTCGCAACAAGTGAAATGTCTGAGGCCTTGGCGCCTGTTGACCCGCTACCGGCGCGCCATCATTGTATTGCCTGTTGTATACAGCCGGAGCACCTGTGCCCACTGCAGCATCAGCACTCACCCTTTCACGCAATTTACCGGTTCTTTTCAGATCAAACCAGCGCATCTGCTCACCGGCAAGTTCACGGGCACGTTCGTCCAAAATAAAATCGATTTCATCTCCATGAGGTCCCGTCAGGTCTCCTTCAGCTATCAGCAACGCACCCGCCCTGTCTCGCACTTCATTGATAAGACCCACTGCTTGTCCATTACCTAGTCTCAAGGCTGCTTCCGCAGCAACCAAATATGTTTCGGCAAACCGATACACGATAAACGGTCGCGTAGAAGCAATATTCGGATCTTCATCAGTACCCTCTACTGGTCGAGCCACACGATCAAATTTACTTAAACTTGGGAAGTGTTTGTTTTGAAAGTTTCTTCCTACTCCTGAAAAAGAAGTTGAAGTCCCATAGTCTGGAAATGAAACCACATAGCCCTTCCTGGCTGCCCACTCCTGCGCTTCTGCTTCAGACCCAAACGAGTCCTGGATGTGCTTTGGCACGTGGTACTGAGCGGTATCCCCCAAGGTATACCTTCTTTGGTTAAGCTGAGAAGCATCAACCAAACCAGCATCTACATCGGCTTGCGTCCAGTGTGGGTAAGGGTCTTCTTCCGGATCAGCGTCGTAAGGCGTTTCGTCATTGGCTATCCATACCGTTTGGAAAGATCCATCATACCTCTGGTCGTTCACTTTGTCAGCAAATGCGACATCAATCAACCAAGGGGTGGGGCTATAACGAATCCAGGGGCGGCCGTTTGCCACGTCCCTGATCATACCGGGCACGTCTTGCACATAAAATTCCCTGAACAAGAAATTGCTGATGTTGTTGTGCAAATTTCCGTGATCGTTGACATTATTGTACTGTACATTTCCGTTCCATTCGATTGTCCAAAGCACTTCCGAACTCCATTCATTTCCTTCAGTATGCACGTCAGCATAGTTCTCTAGAAGTTCCACACCGTAAGTTGCTCTGTTGTTGATCAAGTCCATTGCATTGTCAAAAGCCGCCTGAAAATCAGACGTGCTGTTGTCTTTCCACCCTCTCGCCAAATACACTTTAGCCAGGAGATGCAATGCCGAGGCCTTCCAAGCGCGACCCGGTGTGGTCGGCCTGCCATCCGGCAAATCCAATACGGCGTCCTCCAGGTCATCAATAATGGCTTGGTAAACATCGTCTTCCGATGCCCGGGTTAAATCACTTCTCGGAGTGGTGTTGAAAGCCAAAGGGCCGGAACCCAAGTCAAGAGTTGCGCCCCCAAACGTTCTTACAAGAATAAAATACCACTGAGCGCGGATAAACTTTGCTTCTGCGATCAATTGCGTTTTTTGGTCCTCGGTCAGGTCGTCGGCAGCAGGGCCCAGTTGGATGACACCATTGCAGGCATTAATAGCCGGATAAGCTCTGTCCCATGCAGACCCCAAATTTCCATCTTCTGGCGTTAAACCAGTGTAAATAGCCGTAGTAGGATTATTGGTTTGCTGTGCATGATGGTATTCATCCGTACCCCAGACGGTCAGGTTCATTCCCTGCTCCGAAGCAAAATAATACCGGAATTGAGAGTATGCTGCCGTTATGCCCGCTTGCAGCCCATCGCCTGTTTCAAAAAAATCAGGAGTGAGGTCTGCCCGTGGTTGCTCGTTTAGCACATCCGTACACCCTGCAAATACGATCAGCAGAAGAACGGTTGCCTTAGTGTATATATTAAATATTCTTTTTTTCATGTTGTTAACCATTTATCGTTAAAACTCGAGGTTTATCCCCAAAATAAAGGATCTCATAATCGGAGAATCCGGGGACACATTCAATCTCTGCCCAAATCCCTCTGTATTGGTCCCTCCCCGGTTATTGGGCTCGGGGTCTAAGCCGCCAGCATCCACGAAATCAGAGAAGAATGCCTTAAATGGATTGTTAGCCGTAAAATATACGCGTGCAGTGTTGACGCCTATCCTGTCAATGATATGAGCAGGAATAGCATAGCCTAAACTGATGCTTCGAATCTTCATATAGGTGGCATCAAAGTATCCTAATGTCGATCCGTTTGAAGGCTGTTGAAAGCCCGGCCTTGGATAGGCATTCGTAGGATTGTCTGCTGTCCAATAATCCACTTTTGGACCATTTCGCCGACCTTCGAGGTTATTGATCGGAAACGCTTGATTGGCCTGGTGGAGACGACTCACCAGCATTCCTCCTACACGGGCAAACAGGACAACAGAAAGGTCAAGTCCTTTATAGGTAAGTCGATTCGTCATACCGCCCATCCAGTCTGGATTCAGGGCGCCTATAATGGTACGGTCATCCTCATCACGTACTCCGTTGTCATTCAGATCGGCTACCCTGATGTCGCCGGGGAAACGCCCGTCAAATTCCAGGGCTTCGTCTTCTTCGCCCAATTGCCAGATACCGATTTTCTTATAGTCATAAATCACATCTACGGGCTGGCCGACAAACCATCCGTTTTGAATATCCTGTTCTACGCCACCAGACAAAGCAACGATCTCTTCCCTCCAGGTGGTAAAGTTCACGTCGATTTCCCAGCCCAATCCACCGACGGTCTTCGGCTCGATGGCCAGCGCATTCAAGGTTACTTCTACACCTTTGGTTTCAGTTTCACCAATATTTTCCTGGAAAGTCCCCGGCACACCGGACATAATAGGCAAGGCCCTATTCTGCAAAATGTCAGTCGTTCTCGACTGATAGTACTCTACTGTAGAGTTTATCCTGTTTCCAAACAATCCGAAATCAAGTCCAAAGTTGGTGGTACTGGTAAATTCCCATGACAAATTTTCGTTCGGAAGATTGTTCACCAAGTATCCCAATTCACCACCGTCAGGCCCATAGCTATAATTGATGGAGGCAAGTCGACCACGCGCTTGGAAGGGTTGAATGGCTTGATTGGATGTTCTACCCCATCCGGCCCTAAACCTCAGGTTGGACAAAAAGTTTACATTGCTCATGAATTGTTCTTCGTGGATGTTCCAGGCTAGTGCTGCCGCGGGATACACAAACCACTTATTCCCTTCGGCGAGCCGTGACGAACCGTCTGCTCTTCCGGTCAGGGTCAACACATACCGGTCGGCAAAGGTATAATTGATACGCGCCATGTAGGAAAGCAGTCCCCACTTTCTATATTGCTGATCTGGTCCTCCAGTATTATCATCTGCAGTGGTCTGGGCGGCCAGGTGAAAATTGTAGTACTGAAGCTGGTCAGCAGCAATATTTGTTGTAAAAAATCGCTGCGATGCCCATTCATTCTCCTGTACACTAAACAATCCCGTGAAATTAATTCTGTGGTTTTGCGCAATAGTCCGGTCAAACAGAAGTAAATTTTCTATGGTATAACTCCAGCCGTGATCATTCGTAATGTTGGCATTGTTAGTACCTGCCGCATTTAGCCTTCTGCCGGTAAATACGCCGCGTTTGTTAAAGCCCGCTTCCAAACCTACATTTAGGCGGTACCTCAAGCCCGGCAAAAACTCGATTTCTCCATACAAACTAGAGAAATTCTGTATCCTTTTCCGGTTGTCTTCCCAGAGTTCTTCATTGCGAAAGAGTAGCGTGTTGATATTGAAGGGCTCATCAATGTGGCCTCTGTACAAGTTTTCGTTAATTTCTCCATCGTCTGTGTAGGGTTTCATCAAAGGGCTATAGGTGAGCAGCGAAAACATCGGGTTGTTTCCTTCGCCGTTTCTTATGGAATATTCGGTAAAGGTATTCATTCCAATTTTGATCCGTTCACTGGCTTGATGGTCAAGATTAACGCGCAACGAATAACGCTCAAACGACTGCCCGGGCATCGAGTTAGTTTCCTTGAAATAGGCTCCTGAAGTCAGGTATTGTGTCTTCTCGGTACCTCCAGAGAAGCCAATTTCATGGTTGGTAATCATTCCGTTTTCGTACATCAGGTCCTGCCAGTTTACTTCACGACCCAAGTCAAGGGATTCCTGCTCATCTGTAGTCAAAGGGTTGGTACCCGCTTCCTGAACGAAAGCAGCATATTCTGCTCCATTGAATACTTCGTACTTACCTATGGGCTGCGATAGCCCTACGTAACCATTGTAGCTAAACTTGGACTCACCTGCTTTTCCTCGCTTTGTCGTGATGATGATCACACCATTAGCTCCACGCGCCCCGTAGATTGCTGTCGAAGAGGCGTCTTTCAACACTTCAACTGATTCGATGTTGTTGGGGTCCAGAAAATTGGCATTGATCCCGATGACACCATCCACTACGAACAAGGGAT
>CAYUJK010000180.1:0-7571 GCA_964444895.1 uncultured Roseivirgaceae bacterium | reverse complement strand
AACTATGCGATCAAAGGCGCCGTGTGGTACCAGGGCGAATCGAATGAAAAAAAGCCCAGGGAATACTATTATCTGCTGCCTGCACTTATCAAAGACTGGCGGGAAAAATGGGGACATGGGGAGTTCCCGTTTTTAATTGCCCAACTGCCCAACTACATGGAAGCTAAGGCCCAGCCTTCGGAAAGCAACTGGGCCATTCTTCGCGAAGCACAGTTGAAGGCGCTTGCCATTCCCAATACCGGCCTGGCCGTTACTATTGATCTGGGTGAGTGGAACGACATCCACCCGTTGAATAAAAAGGATGTAGGAAAGCGGCTCGCATTGACAGCACAGAAAGTGGCCTATGGCGACAAAAAAATAGTTCACTCCGGACCTATGTATAAGTCAAAGCAAATCGATGGCAGTAAAATAATCCTGACTTTTAGCCATACCGGCAGTGGCCTGATGGCCAAGGGCGACGAATTAGGAGGTTTTGTCATTGCCGGTGAGGACAAAAAGTTTGTGTGGGCCAAAGCGCGTATAGAGGGCGATAAAGTAGTGGTGTGGCACGAGAATATTAAAAATCCCGCCGCTGTGCGCTATGCCTGGGCCGATAATCCCGATACCGCTAATCTGTATAATAAAGAAGGCTTGCCTGCCTCCCCATTCCGCACTGATAACTGGCAGTTGACAGAGGTCGTTTTAGGGGGGCATTGATACGTTCCGGTCGTCATTAAGCGAATGTCTACGGATCGTTGAACTGAAAGACATGTAATCACTACTGTCGTGTCAACCATAGAACGACGGTTAGGGCTCGCAAAAAGCCACCTATATTCCCTCCCGAAAGCTTTCGGGAAGAGGGGTAGGGGTGTGTTTTATAAAAAAACAGGCTTTTTGCGAACCCGTCAAGGTAGACGTGACATGACACTACTCCACCATGAGCTTCTTGATATAGGCTTCGTTCTTCCCCTGAAGGGTAATGAAGTAGATGCCTTTTTCAATCCCGGTACCCAGGGGGAGGCTTATGGTACCGATAGTTTCGCTTGGTAAAAATGTATGTAACAATGCTTTTTGACCCAGGCAGTTTGTAATAAACACCTTGTGGCTACCTGTAGCGGTGAGATTGAGGTTCGATAGTTCCAGATAGACCACACCGTTTGATTTCGATACAGGATTGGGGTATATCAAAAGCTCTGAAACCTCTTCATGATCTGGAATAGTGACATAAACCGGGCGGAATACTTCTCTGGTACCGTCAAAGTCTGTCTGAGAAAGGCGGTAGTAGTATGATCCCGAGAGGCGGTGCTCGTCAAGGTAAGTATAGTCTTGCCTTTCATTTGAAGTACCCCTGCCATACACCCGGCCAATCAGATCAAACACTTCTCCGTCTGCGGAGCGATCTATTTCAAAAAAATCATTGTTGACTTCCGACGCCGTAGCCCAATGTAATACCACTCCCAATTCGTGCTGTTCTGCTGTAAACGAAACCAGGGTTACAGGCAGCATAGATGACATAAGCCCCACACCAAAATCGGAGAAGCCGGTAAGCCCCGCCCTTTTGGCAGTAATGGGGCCATTGTTATTGCCTGTAACCCATTCGCTGTTGTGAACGCCGTAGGAACCCCAGGGCGACGCGCTGTTGTCTCTCTTGATCAAGGTGTGTTCCAAATGGCTTGCCCTGCCGTTGCCGTGTCCTCTGGCTACAATGCTTACATCGTAGTTCACGCTGTTCACGGCATCAGGCGATACTGTCCAAATGCCGTTATTAAGGATTTCTGTCACCCGCTCGGTACCCATGGTGAAGTTGGGTAGCGTACCGGTAATTGCTTTAGTAAAACTGGCGTCGAGATAGGTGATTCCTGACGAATAATTGAGATCAATGCGGATCAACTGGTGCTCTTCATCACTTCCCACGGGAAAATTGTAAGAACCGGTAGTATTGACGTGTCTTCTCAGGTGACCATTCACATAGCTGTTGTTCGCATAGCCGATGATCGCATTTGTGGGAGAAGTATTGGTGACGGTCAGTATGTTTTCCCCCGTCGTAATAACGCCGTTGTTCAGCATCAGGCGGTCGGTGATCGTTAAATCCGATCCCAACATGACCGACCCTTGGGAGGTCCTGTTGATCCGGAACCTTCGAAGTGTGGCAGCACCCTCGCCGAAACTGATCACCCCGGCATCTCCAGAACCTTCTATGACGAGAGTAGATGAGCTGTTGCCCCCAAGATGCCCACCAACAGGGTTTACTATTCCTTTAATCGTCAACTCATGGCCATTGATATCCAGAATACCTGCTGCAAGTATTAGCACCCCGCTAATTTCCAGGTTGTCACTCATCAAAATGCCGGCACTGTTGGAAACCGAAAAGTGAGTGACCGGTCCCTCTGCCAATTGAAGGGCTGAACCTGCCATCAGTAGTGTGCCGCTTCCCGTACCCGAGATGCCTTCGTTGGCATAATCGCCTAATAAGGTGAGCGTTCGCCCTGAATTGATTATGAGCGAGGCTCCGGAGCTGATAGTAAGGCCTTTGCTTGTCACATTGTGACTGATCACCGGGAAGTTGCCTCCTGTAGGCGCCGTGGGGATAAAAGCGCCTGTATTATCGTCGGGAACAGCCAGCGACCAGTTAGCCAGGGTGTTCCAGTCGGATGTTTGCCCCAGCCACACATTGCCTACGCTCAATGTGAAGGTTTCGTAAGAGGTGCAGACACCATCGCTTACAGAGATCGTAATCTCTGCCTCTCCGGTCTGGTTAGCAGCAGGTAGAATACTAATAGTACGGTTCACCCCTGATCCTCCCAACACAATGTTAGCATGGGGAACCAGGTTTGTATTAGAGGAAAAAGCTTCTAATGAAAGGGATGCCGCACTTGATTCTACATCACTGATGGTAAATTGAATGGCATCTGTGGCCATATTATAGTCGGTAGTCGTATTTGCAATATCCGATATCTCGGGGGCGTGATTAGAAATCACAGCCACATCGACGTAGCCGCTGTTGTTGGCAAAATTATTATCAGCCTGATTGTAAGACCTTACACTGGCATACGCCCTGATGGTGGCGCCTCCCATGCCGGCATTCACCGTGCCCGTGAGCGTGAGGGATACCTCGCCGCCGTTGGGGATATAGGGAATGGTCCAATAGCCGCTTTGACTATTGTAGACGCCGCCCGTAGCGGAAACACTTTGAGGAGTGAACCCATGAGGCAGCGCCGAAGTGACCACTACGTTGGTAGCGCTGGCGGGCCCGGCATTTTGCACGTGAATGGTATAGCTAACAGGGTTTCCCATACACGGTGAGCTTACGTCAGAATCAAAGCTAATGGAAAGATCACTCACGTCGGTCGGCGTTTCTCCAAAGATCATGACGCGATGCATTTGCCTTCCATTCACATATAGCCGCTCGTTCAGGTCGAAATTGATACCGTAGGGTTGGCTCATATTTTTGTCACTGGGGCCTCCGGCCACTCCCGCTCCGTCATTAAAAGAAACCCGGCTTCCCAAATCGGGCTGGCCAAGGACTGCATCGGCGGGAGCACCATTTTCCGTTGGCGTCTGGTTGAATATGAGTACCCGGTTATTGCCAAAATCGGCGATGGCTACCATGCCTGTAGGAGACACAGTTACACCCGGGGAATTGAATTTTGAATCGGAAGAGCCTGACGTACCGGTAGTGAAATTACTTTGTCCAATGACGAGATCTGCAGCGGCGCCGTTAGAAGTAGGGATACGGTTAAAAACCAATACCCGGTGATTACCGTCATCCGCCACCAGCAGCTTTCCATCGGGGGCAAGAGAGCAATTCCAGGGCGACCGGAAGCGACTTTGCGTGGTAGCAGCGCCGTTGTTGGTCATATTGGTTTGCCCGATCACGACATCCGCAGATGCATTGTTAGCTATTGGTATCTGGTTGAAGATGAGTACCCTGTGGTTGTTGCGATCCGTTACCAGCAGTTTGCCGTCGGGTGTTACCAGCAACTCTGTGGGACGGTCGAATTTGTTAGCGCCAGTACCCGAGCTGTTGTTGGTAAAATTTGACTGTCCAATGACCACGTCCGCAGGTTGTCCATTTGTAGTAGGCAGGGTGTTCCAAATCAATACCCGATTATTGCCAGCATCGGATACCAGCAGCTTGTTGCCGTCCGGGCTAAATGCCACGCCGTCTACATTGCTCACCAGCGATTGGGAGCAGTTTTGTCCTGAGCTGGTAAAATCGCTTTTCCCTACTACCAGGTCTGCTTCTACACCGTTTTCTGAAGGCACCGAGTTCCATAGCAAGACCCTACGGGCCGTCTGCGAACCCACAGCCAGAACACCCTTGGCGCTTACCGCTGTGTTGTTTGACCCATGGGCAATAGCGCGACTTACCGTAGCGGCATTCACATTGGTGAAATTAGCCTGACCGACCACTACGTTGGCACTTTGCCAGGTAGAGTACGTTTGCTTATTGATGGTGAGATCGAATGAAGTACGTACGGCGCAGACACCATCGCTCACTTCGATGGTGATGGCGGTGGCGCCGTGTTGGTTCAGGCCGGGAATGATCTGTAAGGTTCTTTCTGAGCCCTCCCCTCCTACTGCTATGTTTTCATGCGGGACATACACCACGTTCGAAGCGAACCCCGTCACATTAAGAAGCGAGGCTGTAGTTTCCTGATCACTTATCGTGAATTCGATGAGGTCGGTGGCATTGTTGTAATGGGTGGTTTGATCAGAAATGGCAGACACCTCCGGCGCATGATTATTACGCACAACAACCGAAAGCGAGCTTGAATTTGTGCTCAGATCGTAGTCGAGCTGATCAGCGGCAGTAATCTCGGCGTGGGAGGTGATCGTAGTGCCGCCCTGATCCACATTCACTGTTGCCACAAGGTTGATGGAGGCAGTAGTTCCATTGGTCAAGGTTCCGACACTCCAAATTCCGGTAACTGGATTGAAGGTTCCCTGTGTAGACGCGGCGCTTTGAAACGTAAGACCAGATGGGATAAGAGACGTTACCGCCACATTTGTAGCACCATCGGGACCATTATTGGCAACGCTCAGCGTATATGTCAAGGGCTCGCTACTTAGACAGGGAGTCTCATCTGATACCGAGAAGGTCAGCGTAAGATCGGCGCCAGTGGGTGGAAAAGCGATGTTATGCGGCACGCCCACAGCAAGGCCACGACCTGTCGCGAATAAACTTATAGCAATGAAAAAAAGGAGCCTGGCAAAGAGGTACATCGACGGCAGCATTGATTTGTTGTTTATCACCCTGCCGCACAGTATTGTGAGCGATTTCTAAATCACTCATAATGAAAACATTAGAATTGAGAGGTAAGGTTATTCCCGTTTGTGGAAATTATCTGTGCACGCGTTCGGAAAACGACAACAGTTTGTACCCTATGGATGCATTGACCTGACAATGTTAAGAATTCCTGATAAAGATGCGTGATTTTTCTGAGGGCGAAACTGACCAAATAACCTTGATTCTGAAACACTTTGATTTTAGCCCGAAAAGCCCTCTTCTATCACCTTATTTTCTCACGCTCATTTATTCCTGACTCCTTTTGGGCGTTAATGCCACGAGGCCCCAAGCCGATTTTTATGTTCGTATTTGGGAAACATGGCCGTTTGGAAACCATGTATTGATTTTTGCCTTAGTGCTGCTCCCATCTTTGTTGGAGAGCAAAACTCGCCTACGCTTTAGCTTTGGCGAGCGAAGCTCGCCTACGCCAAGGCTTCGGGTTACCTTAATCTTTTTGCAGCAAAGGCCCTGCCCGAGCCAGATTTCAGATACTTTTCAAATTCAAATGCTTTGTATTTATCCGTAAAAGCAATGTAGGTGACTAATTTGGCGGGCAGTTTATCCTGTGTGAAATGAACATGACCTGCATTGTGCTGCCTTAACCTCTCCTCCAAATTGCCTGTGCAACCGGTATAAAATGCGCCGTCAGCACACTGGAGAATGTAAACATAGTACATGGCTCAAGTTTGGTTTAAAAAATTTAGGTCGTGGACGGCGTCCGCCGTAGCTCGTCGATGACTTGGCAGGAGAGCGAAGCTCTCCCACGCAAAAGCTTCGGCGAGCAATGATCGCCTACGCCAAGGCTTCGGCGCTACATAGTACACGAAATGAATCGGTGGTGGACGGCGTCCGCCGTAGCTCGATGAAGGCTTGGCAGGAGAGCGAAGCTCGCCTACGCCAAGGCTTCGGCGAGCGAAGGTGGAGCCGGCGGGAGTCGAACCCGCGTCCAGATAGGGAACCGTTGCATCCTCTACATGTTTAGTTGCCAGTTGGATCTCGAATAATGGCTGGCAGGCAACCGCCTACCATTAATCAAAGCTATCTTTGAGTTTCGCCCTCAGCCAATAGCAAGCATCAGGCTAGTCCCGCACATTCGACACCCAAAGCCCGGTTCGGCAGAACGAAAACCGGAAGGATGTGGCCTGGCACCGATCTTATCGATGAACCATTTAAGCCCATCATCTTAGCTTCTAAGCGTAAGATTAGGCAGCCATGGCGTAGTTATTTTCGCCAATTATGGTTGGAGTGCATTGATTACGGATGTACACCCTCCACCCGACATGCAGATACACCAATCGCACCTACTGTCAAATCCAGTCAGCCCCAATATGTCAAAAGTTTCAATCCCCCTTCGTTCGGGGGGTGCAAATGTACAACGAATTTGCGTAGTGATGGATACGTTTGTCAGTTCATTTTTTTGGCGAGCAATAAAAAGCCCGCCGGACTACCCTCATGTCCGGCGGGCTTTTACTCTAATTTTTCTATGTGTTCTGAGACTTTAGACCGAAATATTAGTTAAAGGTTTTCGCTACTTTATCGCCAAACGCCTCCAAATCGGCCTTTACTTCCTGCCATTCGTCCTCGGTTTTATCACCCAGGTCTTCCAGCTTGTCTTCCAGTTTACGACCTTCTTCTTTCAGGTCGGCCAGGGCCTTTTCCGTTTCAAGGTCGATCTCTTTGCCAGTCACTTTCATGTCGTCTTCAAATTTCTCGACTTTATCTTCAAAGTCGTCGATCGCTTCCTGGCTTTTCTCCTGGAACGTAGAGCGGTCTTCCGTAGATGTGGCGTCCTTAATCTTGTCACCTAAGTCCGAAAGCTCATTTTTCAAGTCGTCCATGGCATTGCTCATCTCTTTTTTGGCGTCTTTAGCGGCCTCTTCGATATCTTCCTTAGCCTGTTCAGTATCACTTTTTTTCTGTCCGCACGAGGCAAACAAAATCACTGAGGCGAGCGATAGCAAGCCTATCGTTTTCATAAATTGATTCATAGCTTTTAAATTTTAAGTTTTTATTAAGGTTGAAAAGAGAAAGTGGCGGTATCCGCCACAATGTGAAGCTATCAGACTTGAGGGGGAGTCAATAGCTGGGTTTTTCTTCGAAGTCGTTTTAGTTTGCCAATGCGTTGATTTCTTTGGCAATTTGCTCCTTGGTTTTGCCCGTTTTGGCTTGAAGCTTACCAAGTAGCTTATCTTCCTGGCCTTCCAGGTATGTGAGATCGTCTTCGGTTAGCTCTCCATATTTTTCCTTGAGCGTTCCTTTGATCTGATTCCATTTTCCTTTGATTTCCAGTGTGTTCATTGTG
>CAYUJK010000179.1:0-7612 GCA_964444895.1 uncultured Roseivirgaceae bacterium | reverse complement strand
GTCTCGCTTGAATCCTGTATCTTGCATCCTAAATCAGTATTCTGTAACATACCAACCAGTAGCAAGAAACAAAAGAATGAAAGAAATCAAGATATTTTTTACTGCCGTGATGTTCTACACGCGCATCCCCTGCCCCTCGTGGGTGGACCACAGTGAAGAGTACCTGAACCGGGCGACTAAGTATTTCCCTTTGATGGGGTGGATTGTTGGGATCGGTGCTGCGCTGGTGCTGATTAGTGCGCAGCATTTATTTCCGCCTGTTCCATCACTCATCCTTTCTCTTGCAGCTTCTGTACTCATTACAGGCGCCTTTCACGAGGATGGCTTTGCGGATGTCTGCGACGGCTTTGGTGGCGGATGGACCAAAGAAAAGATACTGGACATCATGAAAGACAGCCGTGTGGGTACGTTCGCCGTAGTGGGTCTGCTGCTCCTGTTCCTGTTTAAAATATACATTCTCCAGGACATTCTTTTTTTCAGCTCGTTTGACTTCCTGTTCGTCATATTGGTATTTGTGAGTGTTCACGCCCTCAGCCGGTTTATTGCTTCTACTTTCGTACTCACGCACGAATATGTGCGGGAAAACGACCTGAGCAAGGCCAAACCCATTGCCAAAAGCTACCGGGCTGCCGACGCCATCCTGGCCTCCTTCTTTGCGATTACACCCCTTATCCTTCTCGCTTTTTACTTTGAAAAGCCCTGGGCCATGGCTATCGTTATTCCCGGCTACCTGACCAAAATGTGGCTCGGCAGATATTTTAAAAAATGGATAGGCGGCTACACCGGAGATTGCCTCGGCGCCACCCAGCAAATCACTGAAGTTGTACTTTTAGCATCAATACTGATCGTATGGAAGTTTACCTGATCCGGCATACCAAATTGCAGGTACCAAACGAGGTGTGCTACGGCCAAACAGATGTAGAAACAGCGTCTACATTCGAAGAGGAAAAAGACAAGGTATTACTACAACTCCCTGAAAAAATGGAATTGGTGATTTCCAGTCCGCTGACGAGATGCCTGAAGCTCGCCCGCCACATACCCTGTGATAATTTAAAAACTGATCCCCGGCTTATGGAAATGAATTTTGGCGAGTGGGAGTTAAAAAAGTGGGACGACATTGATCAGCAATCCTTAAAAGCCTGGATGGACGACTATGTACATGTAGCCCCGCCGGGTGGCGAGAGCATGCTTCAAATGCACGAAAGGGTGATGACCTGCTGGAATGCTATAAAAAAACTTAATCACAAAAAAATAGCTGTCGTGTCGCATAGTGGCGCTATCCGGATGATTTTGGCCGAGGAAAGAGGAATTCCGCTAAAATCGATCTTCGAAATTAAGGCTACGTATGGGTCGGTATCCGTCCTTTCGGTTTGATGACACATCATGGCCGGGGCGCATAGTAAATGATACAAACGCCAAGCAGCGCAACTAAGGCCCAGATGATGTCGATTCGTATGGGAAAAACTTGCATTACTCCTGTGTGCTGATAGTTTGAAGGGTTCCCCGACTACTGCGTAATTTTTTAACAACGAAAAACACAAAATACTCGAAAGGATTGCTAAGCAATCCTTTCTTTTCGCGCTTTTCGTCGTTTAACCAAAATATCAGATAAATTGGCGCAAAAAAAAAATCCGGGCCTTACGCCCGGACTCCCAACTAAACAACCTATCCAAAATATGTATTTACACTCTCTGTCTGCTTTTCACGATAACCAGAGCTAAAATAAATTGTTTGTTTTTCATTAATCAAATTAATAATTTTAATACCAATATTGACAATATCTATAAATGACCCTTCAACAATTTGAGTATATCGTAGCGCTGGACACCTACCGGCACTTCGTAACGGCGGCAGACCATTGTTTTGTAACCCAGCCCACGCTGACGCTGCAAGTGAAAAAACTGGAAGACGAGATTGGCATCCAGATATTTGACCGGTCCAGGTACCCTCTCACCCCCACACCTGCCGGCGAAAAAATCATCCTGAAAGCCCGGCAAATACTGCGGGAAATGAAGCAGATGAAAGAGATCATCTCCGATTCGAAAGACAATATTTCCGGCGAATATCGCGTGGGCATTATCCCTACATTGGCTCCCTACCTTCTACCCTTGTTCCTGGGTGAGTTTGTCAATAAATACCCAGAGATAAGCCTGGTAATTAACGAGTTGGAGAGTGAGACGATCATTGACTACCTCAAAACAGACCTACTGGACATTGGCATCCTGGTGACGCCGCTGGAAGAAAACAATATCCGCGAGATACCCTTGTTCCAGGAGCCCTTTTTGATCTATGCTTCTGACCAAAATCCTCTTTTTAAACTGAAAAAAGTGCGCCCGGAAGATGTCTCAACCGAGGGGCTGTGGCTCCTTAACAAAGGGCATTGCTTCCGAAACCAGGTGCTCAACATCTGCAACAAGAGAGATGTACCCTCCGCTTTCCGGGGCATTGTGTACGAAAGCGGATCGATTGAAACACTCAAAAACCTGGTGAAGAGCAACGTGGGCTATACATTGGTACCTGAGCTGGCGGTGACACACGAAATCGAAAACCCCATGGTGAAGCGCTTTACCGATCCGCAGCCTGCCCGGGAGGTAAGCATCGTAGTCCACAACAGCTTTAGCAAGGAAACCCTGCTGGTAAAACTGCGGGAAGAGATCTTGGCCAAAATCCCCGACCGGTTTATCAAAAGCAAGAAGTTTATCAAGGTAAATTGGAAGTAGTGAATGGGTTGGTTGAGTGAATTGGTTGAGTAGATTAAGTGTATTGAGTGATTGAGTTAATTATGAAAGAAAAAGGCGGAGATATCAAACAGAGAAATTAACTATCTTTGTAAAATGAACAGCGATGATAAAATTATTGAATCACTTATTACCGGTGGGCTTATAGGTGCAGTTTTGGGCGCATTGATATCAGAAAATAAGGAAAGTGGAGCCGCAGTCGGAGCCATCGCAGGAGCTGCTGTTTTAGCTACTTTTAAGGCGAGTGAACAGGCAAAAAAAACTAATCTACCTTTAGTTGTGGAAGAGGATGGCAAGTTATACGAAATCCAACCCGGAGGCGGAAAAAGATTCATAAAAAATATTCCCAAGCCGAATTCCTCAATGGCCAAAAATTTCAAATTAAAATAGGATGTCAGTAAAAAGAATGAGGGTATTTGCCGGCCCCAACGGTTCGGGAAAAACCACCATTATTAAAGATTTGCGATCTGAAATTCCATTTGGCACATACATCAAAAGTCCCAAACTGGTTTGCAACGTATCTCCTTCAATTTTAAGTCGGTTTCGCTTATATCTTATTTCTACTTGTAAAAAAGCAGGAAGAGGAAAGCGTAGGACTTGCTTCTGCTTTTTTAAGCGAACTCAGTTGCCGAGTCCTTTAGGGCGCGGGTTTAGTAAATGACAGCATCCCTCAGGGCTTTAGCCCTTTCACTTCCCAACAGCAATGAGGCTAAATCCAGGCTTGATTGAGATATTCGCAGTCCGCGTCCTGAAGGGACGCGGCAATGGATAGCATCACCGCAGCCGAAAAACCCGGGAGAACATGAAGGCCTGGAAAATAGCAAATCCAAAAAAACGAATCTCAATTAAACGCCAATTTTCCAGACCTCAAATTCCAAACACTCCACGAAGAGGTTTCGAATTTAAAAAATTGAGTCTTTGGGAATTATTTGTTTTTTGGAATTTGTTATTTGGTGCTTCCTGATCCATTATTCCACTATTCCTCCAATCCAACTCTCCCCCTTCCTCAATTCCCTGGCTTGTAGTGCTTCATCGCTTCGGGGATGGCGTCGTTCAGTTCTTTGATCCTGGTGCCGTGCGAGGGGTGGGTAGAGAGAAATTCCGGCGGCGCGCTGCCTCCGCTCAGGGCGCTCATACGCTCCCAGAACTTGGGTGCTTCGCGAGGATCATAACCCGCCATCGCCATGAAAATCAATCCCATTTTATCGGCTTCCGACTCATGCAGCCGGCTGAACGGAAGCATGGCGCCAACAGTCGTAGCCACACCATACGCAGTGCCGAACAGTTGCTGCGTTTCGGCGGGCTTTTCGGAGATCGCCACGCTCAGCGCTGAGAAACCCAACTGCTGCACCATACCCTGGCTCATTCTTTCTCCGCCGTGATTGGCTACGGCGTGCGCCACCTCATGACCCATTACCACGGCTATACCCGCTTCATCTTTACATACGGGCATGATACCGGTATAAAAAGCCACCTTTCCACCCGGCATACACCAGGCGTTTACAATATTTTCGTCAATTAAATTAAATTCCCAGGCGTACCCTTTGAGTTGGCTGGAGAGTCCCTGATCAGCCATGTACTGCTCTACTGCCTTTTGAATTCTTAAGCCTACCTTTTTCAGCTGTACCGCTTCGGGCGTATTTTTCAGCACCTTGCTGCTGTCGATGACCCCCTGATAGCTCTGGTAGCTCATAGGGAAAATTTCAGAGTTTGAGAATAGGGCCAATTGCTTCCTGCCCGTTACAGGCACGGTATTGCAAGAATAGCACACCAGCAAACCTGCAATCAATAACGTGAACAGTTTTTTCATTTTTGTATCGTTTAGTTTTTTGATAAATCACCAGCAATTATACAGTGAAGTTTCTAATTTAACTTTTCTATTCATTATTTTATTTAATCCTTTTTCATTTAAGGCTACAAGTTATAATTTCAGCTTCAAATTGAGTATATGAAGATTATTTGTGTTGGAAGAAACTACGTAGCCCATGCCAGCGAGCTGGGTAATGAGGTACCGGAAGAGCCCATTATTTTTCTGAAGCCTGACACCGCGCTCGTCAAAAACAATCAGCCCTTTTACTACCCCGATTTCTCACAGGATATTCACCATGAAGTAGAGATCATCTACCGCGTGGGCAAAGAGGGAAAATACATTGCCCCGGAGTTCGCCTTCAATTACCTGGATGGCATTGGCATTGGCATCGACTTTACAGCGCGGGACCTGCAGCAAATAGCCAAAACCAAAGGGCTACCCTGGGACCTCGCCAAGGGCTTCAACGGTTCGGCGCCAATTTCCGATTTCATAGGCATGGACGCCTACCCCGATTCCACTAACATCAACTTCAGTCTGCAAATAAACGGGGAAACCAGGCAGCAGGGAAACACCGGCCTAATGTTGTTTCCCCTAGAAAAGCTGATCGCCTATATATCGCGCTTCATCACGCTGAAAAAGGGAGATATCATCTTTACCGGCACACCCAAAGGTGTAGGGCCTGTCAACATCGGGGACAAGCTGGAAGCATTTATTGATAACCAAAAGTTACTGGAGGTAGAGATAAAATGAGAGGAACTTTCCAAACCGTTCTAATCTTTCTTACAGGGGCCATCCTCCTGTGCACGGCCACCTTTTCCCAGGGCCAGCAGTACCTGTACCCAATCAATCCGGGCCAGCGAAGCTACTTGTCCGGTTCAATGGGTGAGCTGCGCGGCACACACTTTCACGGCGGCATCGACATCAAAACTGGTGGTGCCATAGGCTGGTCCGTATATGCCACTGCCGATGGCTATATCAGCCGGATAAAAGTGTCGCCGGTAGGCTATGGCAACGCCCTGTACATCTACCATCCCCAATATGGCACAACGTCGGTTTATGGCCACCTCGACCGGTATGAAGAGCGAATTGCCGACTACGTGCGAAAAGAGCAATACAAAAGAAAATCGTTCGACCTGGACATCAGCCTTACGGCAGATGCCTTTCCCGTTCAGCAAGGCGATTTAATTGCCTATGGCGGCAATACGGGAGGGTCTTCAGGACCGCACCTGCACTTCGAAATCAGGGACGCAGCGCAACGCCCCCTTAATCCCTTGCATTACAATTTTTCGGAGGTAAAAGACAACATTCCGCCCATAGTACAGCTCTTCGCTCTACGGGCGTTGAGGCCTGACTCACGGGTGGAAAACCAGTTCCAAACAGCACAATTCACCCCATACCGCAGCGGAAACACCTACTACTACACACGCCCCATACCCGTGTGGGGAGAAATAGGTGTGATGATGATGGGATATGACATGATGGATGGTTCATCCAACAAAACAGGCATCCCGCACCTGAAATTGAAAGTAAACGGTAAAGAAGTATCTTCCATTCACGTGAATGCGGTGCCTTTTGATCGCAACCGGGAAATCTACGTGTTTCGCGATTATCAGCTCAGAAGAGAAGAACGCAAAGAGTTTCAGAAGCTGTACAAGGAAGATGGGATGACCATCAACATCTACGAAAACCTGGTGAACAGGGGCATACTGAACATCAGGGACTCCCTGACCTACGAGGTAGAAATAGAGCTGGAAGATGCCTATCGCAACCAAACGAAGGTGCTTTTCACACTCGTAGGCCAAAAACCAAAAGACAATATTTCGCTGTCTCATCACGCTTTCAAACCCATAAAGCAGGAGATCGCTGAAAACACGCTATTCTTTATGGGAAAAAAGGATGGCGACACCGGGGTGCTGGCCGAGGTGTATGCCAACCGGCTGAAATACGAAATATCGCCGTCGTACTTTGTTAATAACTACGGCGTGTACCACTGGGATCTTCGCAAAGGCCTGCCGGATTCCGTGAACCTCTGCCATGAGATATTCTACCCTAAGTATGACGTAATGGTGCCCTCGGGCAAGGAGTTCAGCTTTTTCAACAACCGCATGAACCTCTTCTTCTCGCAGCATTCGCTGTTTGATACGCTCTACCTGAAAGTAGACTACGCCGATGAATGGGACGACAGCAAAGAGTTTTTCATCATTGGCGAAGACAACGTACCCCTGCGGCGCAGCGTGAAAGTGCAACTGAAACCGCAAAAGGAATACCCCGACAAAAGCAAGGTGCGGGCGTACTACACCTCGAACCTGCGGAACTTTTCGTACCAGGGCGGCTTCTGGAGCGGCGACAAGTTTCAACTTAACGTATCCACTCTGGGCACCTATACCCTGCTTGCCGACACCATACCGCCCACCCTGCGGATCATCAACCAAAACCGAAGCAATATTACCTGCATCATTGACGATGCACTTTCCGGCATCGAAAGCTACGAAGTAATGGTAGATGGCGAATGGGTACTGATGAACTACGATGCCAAAAACAGGCGCTTGAGTTCGGAAAAACTGGATCCTTCAAAACCTTTTCGAGGCGAGCTGGTTATCACTGTCACAGACAAAGTAGGAAACAAAAAAGAGTATTCAACAAAAATATATTGACAAATGAGCCTAAAAGTAGGAGATAAAGTTCCTGATTTCGAAACCGTAAACCAGGCAGGTGAAAAGGTAAAACTCTCAGATTTCAAAGGAAAGAAAGTGGTGCTGTACTTCTACCCAAAAGACGACACACCCGGATGTACCGCTGAATCATGTAATTTGAGGGACAACTATGAAGTACTGCTGAAACAAGGCTATGTGGTGCTGGGCATCAGCTCGGACGACGAAAAGTCTCACCAAAAATTTATCAAAAAATACAACTTGCCCTTTGACCTGTTAGCTGACACAGACAAAAAAGTGCATGAAATATTCGGTACATGGGGCGAAAAATCGATGTATGGAAGAAAATACATGGGCACCATCCGCACCACGTTTGTCATCGACGAAGAAGGCAAGGTGGCCGAAGTGATTGA
>CAYUJK010000178.1:0-7631 GCA_964444895.1 uncultured Roseivirgaceae bacterium | reverse complement strand
GTACCGGGAGTAACCCGGCAGTTGACGCGCCGCACCCCAAGGTGTTTCAACTGGGCAGGCAGGGCGAAAGGAATTTAAATATCATGTTAGCTCGAGATCCGTTAGAACACCATTCAGTAAGAGGAGGAAAAATCGGTTTTGCGATGACGTTTGCCAAGTTATACGCAGATGAACTATTGGAGAATGGTAGGAATATCCTTCTCATTCCCTGTGGGCACGGGGGCACGGGGTTTTCTGATAGTAGGTGGAGCGCCGGAGATGATTTATATGAGGATGCTGTGTATAGAGTGAATTATGCACTCACTAATTTCCCTGACAGTAAGCTTGTTGCCATTTTATGGCACCAGGGTGAGAAAGATGTGGGGAATAAAAAATATCAAGCTCTTCTTGATTCTATGATTGTTAATTTAAGGCGAGATTGTGGAAATGACGGAACTTCACTTCCTTTCGTCTTGGGAGGAATGGTGCCTTACTGGGTTGACCAGTCAGCAATAAGGATTTCGCATGAATTGATCATAAAAGACACCCCTAATCGAATTGAGAAGGTAGGCTTCGCAAGTCCGAGATATCCTTTTGTCATTCAAAAAGAAGACAATTCTGTAGACGAGGTTCATTATGACGCGGAGGGACAAAGGGAATTAGGAAAAAGGTATTTTGAAGAATACAAAAAATTGGTGTTTTTAAGATGATTTGGAGTCGAATTAAGTAAACCTTTTGTTGTGCTTGGATTTTAAATACTTGGAACTAGCTCGCATTTTTATACCCACACCACTCCCACCTTCACGGCCCAGGACGAATGGTTAAAGCTACTTTTTGAGTGTAGGAAATCGTAGGTTAAGGCTACTGTTCCCTTGAGCTTTCCTTTCAAGGCCATTTGTTTTCCTATCCCCAGTAACGCTCCCGGTACCCATTGTCGTTGAGACAAACTCCACTGGAGTCCATCATAATGATAGGGAGAGCTGCGGTACTCGACTTCGCCATGAGCAAAAAATCCCTTGACTACGAAGTATCGTGCCAAAGCGCTGGCGCCAAGCACGTCACGGGGCGCGGCGGAGGCGTTTTCTCCTGGAGATATTAGTGGGTTGATTGGTAACTCCTATGTGGCAGGAAGAACAGGATCTCATTATATGTTAGGTGGCACAATCAGACAATTTAGTCCTGACCCATTTCTTCGGTTTTCTCTTTTCCCTTGGTGGTACAATTATTAATTGATTAGAAATGAAACGGATTATTTTGTTAATATCACTTTCTGTTTATGGTTCGACTGTTTACTGTCAAGATTTTTCATTCCGAAAAATGTCAAACGATGATACGGCTACAATTAATTACAGTGTAGCATCTGGAGAGTTGGGCAGTGTTCATAAAGGGATAATTTTAGTCAAGGAAAATGACCAAATTAAAGCGACACATGTTGTTTATAATTTTGGAATCTCTCTGTTGCCAAATGGTATCATAGACGTTTCCAATGAATCCTTTATTCCTATGAATGAGGATAGTGTGAAAGTATTCTACAACAATTTTCGAAATGATTTTACCATTTTGAAAGAAGAATGGATTTTAAGCGATGATCAGATCAATTGCTTGGATAAATTTTTAAAAGAAGCTAATAGGTTTGAATCACAAGGGGTTGGTAATGCGCCAGAATACTACTACATAGTTAGTGACGATTGGAACCTTGTTATTTTGGATCGATCTGGCAAATGGGATAAACACAATGACCTCCAAAAAATACTAGAACATAAAGCCTCGCAATAGCGGGGCTTTCCCCACCCCCATAGTCCTCGTTTGCAACGAGGACTTGTGAGAACTGCGATTATATCGCCATCATTACCACCTACGCCATGCATGTCTATGGCAAAAAAAGACCACCTCGGCAACAGCCGTGCCATGGTAGCCCCGGAGACCAGGGTTTACACAGCCTACATGGAAACGCCCACAGCAGCGCACGAAGAGGCGCAGTTCCTGAACGTGGCCAAAACCCGCATTACCGACGCCAACTACAACCATACCCCCACCAGCACGGTGAGCGGTGCCAACAAATCGGCCATGCTCAATGCCACGAAAGACTACGTAGGCGGCGGGGGCAAGCGAATAGTAGGCCCGGCCAAAGCGATCAAAGTATATGGCGGTGACGAGGTAGCCATGGAAGTGTGGACGAAATACGCAGGCGTAGCCAGCAGCACGACCAACACCAGCACCCTGATCTTCGACGCCATCGCCTCTGCGTATGGCCTGAACCCTTCCGGACCAACGGAAGCACTCTACAGTGCCATGAACACCTTCTTCGGCGGGGCTACTTTGGTCAGCCAGGGCCCGTCTGATCGACCTGCCGCGTACCTGGAATATATTTACTACGACAAAAACTTCCAGAACGCCCCCGTTCACGGCTTTGCACAGGTGCCCTCCTCGGGAAGTACGTTCCAGAAGCTGAGCCTTAATTTCAACGCTCCTGGCGAGGGATATTTATTTATCTACGTGATCAACCAGAGCAGGATAGATCGAAATGTTTACTTTGACGACTTCCAGATTACTCATACTTCCGCTTCCAATGTGCTCCAAGCCGACGACTACTATCCCTTTGGTTTGGCGATGGAAAACAATAACTTTACGGAAGAAGGCGTACGGCCTAATCGCTTCCTTTATCAGGGCAAGGAGTGGCAGACACAATTGGCACTTAATCTTTATGATTTTCACGCGAGGCATTATGATCCTGCATTAGGGAGATGGCACAACATAGACCCCAAATCTCAGTTTGCCTCGCCTTACCTGGCAATGGGGAATAATCCCATCATGATGGTGGATCCGGATGGGGAGTTTGCATTTGCTCTAATAACAAAGTTCATGGCGGGTGATATTAATAATGCAGGGGATGTGTTTAGGACACTATTCACCGGATCAATAACTGATCCAGTTATTTTAACAAGCGCTCTTAACCCACTAAATGATTTTGGAACTGGGCCGGGAATAGTCGTGGGATTAGCCGCCGGAATATTCAATGGAGATTGGGAAAGATTGAGAAATAGTGGGGAGATTTTTTTAGGGCAATTTTATACGGATCACAATCGTACAATTTTTGGAGAAATTTGGCAAGGAGTGAGTAGGTATACATGGGAGAATTCACAAACATGGGCTGGCTACAATTATTCGCAATGGAGAAATACGTTTGGGAACGTTGGTCGCGTGGATTACTTTGGTGGGGCTACTTTTGTAACTGCCGAAAATCAAGATAGACGAAATGGAGTGAGCATGGGAAATTATATCAATATCAACGTGTGGGATGAAATTGATGACAATTTTGAAAATAGGGTGGTCAATGATCCATTGTTCATGCACGAGTATGGACATACTTTTGACAGTCAGACTTTTGGATCATCTTACCTTCTTGTATTGGGTTTGCCGAGTTTGATAAGTGCAGCAACCTCACGGCGAGTCCCAGAAGAACCTCCAGGTGTAACAACACATGATTTCAGATGGTACGAGATGAACGCTAACCGACATGCTGCCAGGTATTTTGGAAAGCATTATGGAATTAATTGGGATACAGAACCTTGGCGTGGTTGGACTTATGAAACATTCTTCCCAAGGCGTAGAAGGTAATAATAATAATTTCGAAAACTAAAATCTACATGAGAGCGATAATATTTTTAATAATCATTTGTGTACAAGGTTGTGAAGAGATTGCCATGGACAGAGATTTCCCATTATATTTTCAAAACAGTGCAAATCACTCAATAAAAGCTTTTTTAAATCTCGATGGAAATTTTGAAGCTATCTATCCTGATACAATGATTTCATCAAGCCCAAGTGGAATAGTAGAAGTTACTTTCCATGCGAAAGAAGCCATTGCTGGAGGGAGTGGAACTTGGAGGGATTATTTTGAAGTTAGCGTTCCTATTGACACACTTTCATTGTTTGTTTTTCATACAGATACACTTTCCAAGTATTCCTGGACAGAAATACAAGATAACTACAATATTTTGAAACGCTACGACTTGAGCTTGAGAGATTTAGAGCGGTTGGATTTCACGGTGACCTATCCTCCGGACGCAAGTATGGTTGGGGTAAAGATGTGGCCACCGGAATAAAAGAGAGCCTCCTTGGGAAGTTCTTTCCAGAAGCTGAGCCTTAATTTCAACGCTCCTGGAGAAGGCTATTTATTCATCTACGTAATCAACCAGAGCCGGATAGACCGAAATGTCTATTTCCCTGCCCGCCGAAGCATAGGCCCTGGCGTGGCAGGCGGGCCTGCCCGCCGTATGCGCAAATCTGAACGTAGCAGGCGGGGACGACTTCCAGATTACTCATACTTCCGCTGCCAATGTGCTGCAAGCCGATGACTATTATCCCTTTGGATTAGCAATACAAAACAATAACTTTACGGAAAGCGGAGTAGAGGCAAACCGGTTCTTGTATCAAGGGAAAGAATGCCTGCCTGCCGTAGTTTTACGAAGGCAGGGCAAACGCAACTGGCACTGAATCTCTACGACTTCCATGCCAGGCACTATTGCCTGTCCCGACGCGTAGCGAATCGGGAATCCTGCATTAGGGAGATGGCATAATATAGATCCGAAAGGTTACTTAAGACCACATCACAGCGTTTATATGGCTATGGGAAATGATCCTATTATAAACATAGACCCGAACGGAGAGATTTTCTATGGGACTATTACTACGGGTATTCTTGATTTACTCAAGACTGCTTTTTTTGATGGAGGATTAGACCCCACGAGCAGCGAAGCCCGGAGAAACGCATGGCGGAATTATGATCCTTCCAGACAGGGAACCCCGACAAATAATGCATGGAGGATTGACAAGGGGCTTTTTCAGACTGATCCCGAACTAAGCACCGGCCAGAGAATATGGCAATTGGTTTCTAGGTTTACATGGGAAGAGCCGCTTACCACGGTAGGAAATTTATATGCCCATTTGGTAAACAGGACAGGAGATGTAGAAAGGGTGGATTATTTTGCAGGTGCCACTGTTTTGTGGAATGCCAATAAAAGAGGGGGAACAGCTATTGGTAGTTACATTAATATCAACAGTTGGAGAATCGACAGAGATGGTAATCGATTTGAAAGAAGGCCAGGTTTTTTAGGGGAATATGAGCGGGATGCACTGTTCATCCATGAATATGGCCACTACAACCAGGCAAGAAAAGTGAGTGGTTCTGTAACTCTGTTGGGAGGTATTAATAACATGATCAGCACAGTTATAGAGGATTGGTTTGGCCCGGAGGGCTTTCATGACGAAAGTTGGTGGGAGATGGACGCAAGCTGGAGAGGATTGGATTATTTTACCCGGACGGGAAGGCTGGATTTGGAGAATGAAGATGATGCCAATTTTATCCAAAATACTTATTTACCATGGGCCCCTTCAGAAGAAGGAAGGTGGGGAGATTTTCTGACGATTCATTTAAACTTTGCGTGGAGATTTTAAACAATAAGACTATGTATGTGTCGAGATCAATATTCCTTGCTGCGATAGTATCTCTATCGCTTTTCCTGAACAATTGCAATACAGATAAACTTAAAACAGTTGAATTTACCATTCGCAATCAACATGTTAGTGATATAGAGGTTAATTTTATAGGGTACAAACTTGATGGGTATAAAATTATCGATACAGTTTTTTTTATTAGTAGAAATGAGCAAAAAATGGTGTATTTTGAAGAAGGACTACGCGTTCCAGAAAATCGATTTTTTAAAGATGAGTTGTTACAAATTTGTGACACAGTAGTTATTTCTTCCGGTGATGTAATATCTACCCGAAACTACATGCAGGAAAGTGAATGGGTATATGACCAGAAAAAACAGTCAAGGAGATATAGTCTTACTGTGAATTCGGAAGATTTTTGAAATACATATTGGTAAAAACGAAGATCATTTCCTTTGACAACTCTATCATCGGTATCCCATATGGAGCCATGTAGCCATCACCCCCCTCGCGAGCTTTTGCAAAGCGTGCGAACCATTATTAGCCCAAAGACTAATAAGAAAACAGTATGTATCTCTCTTGTCCTTTGATCCTAACGATTTCGCCAAGTTTTATTAATTTACCCGGCATTACTATTTATAAGGTTATGTCAGAAAGATACAAAGTTGGAGATGATCATATCCCACATTTTATAACATCAAAAGAGGCAAAAATTATAAAGTCTGGCAGGATGGCTTTCATCCGGCGGAACTGAATAGCAATGACATGCAGGAAGAAAGATTAGAATACCTGCCTCGCCAACAAGGAGGGTGTTCACAACAATCCAGTTGTAGCAGGCCTTGTGTATGGACAGGAGGATTGTGTTTACAGCAGTGCTTCTTTATATTATGTTAAAGGATGCCTGGTAGAAATTGACAAGATAGAATAAGAATAGGTTCGCACGCTTTGCAAAAGCACGCGAGTGGGATACCAAGAAGGTACTGATGAGAAAGCTACTATTTATAAATCTGTTTTTGCTGGTGAATTTTTCTGCTTTATCTCAAGTGGATTGCGAAGTTTTTTTAGATAGAAATGACTCATTGAATGATAGGGTATTTACAGGTTATTATGAGAAACCCCCAACAGTTTTGGAGAAAGAATATTTTAATTCTTTCTCTAATACTAATGATGGTGAAACTGGGAAAGTCTTTGTCCGCTTTGTAGTAGATACCTTAGGCAATGTTCATTGTGCAAAAGTGATCAAAAGTGACAACAAGCAGCTAAATGTAAAAGCCCTCGAAATCATTGAAAGCACTAAGTTTACTCCTGCTATGAACAGGGGGAAGAAAATAATTGCACCTATGGTGTTATCGATTACATTTGGAGAGCCCTCGAAGAAGAAAGCGACGAAGTAATTTAGCGAGAGCCTTGGAACGATTCGGGTTTTTTACTGCACCCACCAAGGGAATTCAAAGGACAAGTAATGGAGGTGGACAGGGAAACATTGATTTTGACAATGATGCCGAGTGGGGCAACATAATTTCGGGAACGAATGAAGATTTTAGTGGATATACCGGAGGCTACAGGCAAACTCAGTACAATGATGAATTGCAGGATTGAATTTATACGAAACTGTACACCAATAATCACGCTCACTTACCGGGGCAGATCGTGGAAGAGAGATATAACAGGAATTTTTTGGGTACGTACGACAAGTGGGCCGGTGAATATGGAATGTATGTCAGTATGCTAAATGGTGTTTGGAATTCTTTTGGGTTGGGCTTTTCGTCTGTCCTTCATCAATCACGGCCGGTGGGATGGGGACCAAATGACTACCTTAATGCAACAAATAAAGCTAGAGCAATTTTAAAGTCACCTGTAGCTAGAGTTATTGGCAATACATTTAATGTTGTAGGATTAGTTGATGCAGCCTACGATACATATAAGGATCCTGGCAATGTTAAAAATTGGGTTAGAGTAGTTGGGAATGGAGCAATGTTTGTGGGCTCTGCTACAAACCCTTGGCTTGTAGGAGCTAAATTAGGATATGGAATTATAGAAACAATTTACTTAGATGATTAGTGGACCATAAAATGTTTAAAAGTATGATTTGTAGGATGATTTACGTTCTAATAATAGCAAATAAAATAAAAGATGACATAGAAGTTGGTCGTACAGGAGTAACTTCTTCCATGTCTTGGTTAATATCTTCATTATAT
>CAYUJK010000177.1:5554-7671 GCA_964444895.1 uncultured Roseivirgaceae bacterium | reverse complement strand
TAAATTTCCCTCGTTCTCCAGAACAATTCAACCCTTCTTTTTACAGCTTCACAAAAATAAGCCCGGCAATCAACGTGAAAAGTTTCTCTCTTTACACTCAAAAAAACAAAATGATGAATCTCTTTAAAATCAGCGTGGCAGCAATAATGCTCACCCTTGGGGTGAACGCCTGCAAAGACGATGCTGAACATGCATATCGTTTTGACGGAAAATTACCATTGGACGGATGGGAGCGCACCTATCTGCTTAACCTTCCACCGAACTACTACCAGGCCAATGACGTTCCGCTGGTGGTGGCGCTGCATGGCACCGGAGGCAGCGCACTGCAATGCGAGCGCGACTACGGGTTGACTGAAAAAGCCGAAGAACAAGGTCATGCGATCGTTTATCCCGAAGGCATTCCGCGCCCCGGACCGTTCCGGATTCGCACCTGGAATGCAGGCCGGTGCTGCGACTATGCCATGAACTATGCTGTAGATGATGTCGGCTTTATTACTACGTTAATTGACCAACTGGTGCGAGATTATAAAATCAACCCTGCCAAAATATATTTAACAGGCATGTCGAACGGCGCGATGATGGCCTATCGGATGGCCTGTGAGCATCCAGATAAAATTAACGCTATGGCCTCCGTAAGCGGAGCCCTTATGACGCACTCGTGCCACCCTTCCAAGCCAGTTCCTGTTTTGCACATTCACTCGGAAAGGGATGAAGTTGTTCCTTACCGGGGCGGCATTGGCCTGGCAGGCTACCACTTCCCTCCTACCGACTCGGTGGTACAGGCATGGGTGTCGTTGAACGAATGTAATCCTACACCTGCGGAAAGCAAGGTCTTCGAAAGCTTCAGCTACAGGAAATGGATGGCTGACAATCAAATAGCCGTAGAGTACTACCTCACCACCGACGGAGGTCACTCGTGGCCAGGTGGGCACATAGCGCGCCCCGGGGCCGACGAGCCCTCTGATGCCATTGATGCCACGAAATTGATCTGGGAATTTTTTGAAAGGTATTGATCTGAAAGACGATTCGGTGCTCCGGGGAATTATGTAACTTGAAAGTATTAATATTGCTAACGAACACATGAAAGAACAGTGCACTGACTTCCTGGGATCGAGGTCTGGTAAGTTTGACTCAGACTTTTGTACAGTCTCCGTTGTGAGCTATGAAAGCCCTGTCTCGGAAGAATGGCATTTTCACAATAATTTCCACCTTTCTGCCATACTCAGAGGAGGAAACCTGGAGTCTCGAAAATCTGCAGACATTCAGGTGTTGCCAGGCAAGCTGTTGGTTTATCCTCAAGGGGAAATCCATCGCAACAGGTTTACCGAATTCCCCTCTAAAAACCTGAACCTGGAAATAAAAGACACCTTTTTTAAAGAGTGTGATCTCAAGCCTGGCGAAATGAACTTTACGCGTCATGATACCATCGGCAGCTACTTTAACCTGATGAAAATATACAGAGAACTGATGATAAACGATCAGTACACAAGAGATACTATCCATATATCATTGAGATCAATGTTTTCAAAAAAGGAAAATACCAAAGCAAAACCTCCGTGGTTGAAGATGCTTCATGAAATCATCCGGGATCAGTGGGACAAATTCGTTCCGCTGCAAGAGCTGGCTTCCGAACTTCAGGTACACCCTGTAACCATATCGAAATATTTCCGGACACATTATCATTGCACCCTGGCTGACTATTTACGGAAAATAAAGGTTGAAAAAGCCCTTCATCTGATATTGCACACAAACAAATCAGCCACGGAAACAGCCTTCATCTGTGGCTTTTCCGACCAAAGCCACATGACACGGCTTTTCAGGTTCTACGTCGGCTTTACGCCAAAGGAAATTTCGCGGATATAATTTTCAGAATGGCTAATATCGTTCTATTTTATCTCCCTGTCTCTTCTCAATTTTGCCTTTCACAAATCAAGTACCATGAAGAAAAAACTGATCATAACCTTTTCGTTGCTGCTTATCTCGATTTGCTCCCAATCGCAGGACTTATCAAAAAAAGAAATTAAAGAGGTATCCTATAAAGTTGCTGAACTTATCAAATCCAACTATGTGCTGAAGGCAAAAGGGGATACTATAGCGGCAGGCTTCCTAAAAGACTT
>CAYUJK010000177.1:3838-5454 GCA_964444895.1 uncultured Roseivirgaceae bacterium | reverse complement strand
AAAATCAACCTGTCAGGAGAAAGCTTAAAGACCCTGTACGCTGCCATGGAATTCATAAAAAATACCCGCGCGCTTATCATCGATCTTAGGGACAACAGAGGAGGTGGCAGTAACGTGGGCGCTGTTCTGGAAACCTTCTTCTTTGAAAATGATACGAAATTATTAGAATTCAAAAGCAGAAATGGAAGCGGCGAAATGTCAAAAACTGTCCCCTGGCTCCTGGAGAAAAGATATACGAGACCACTATTTATTTTGATCAATGGTAACACAGCATCGGCAGCTGAAGCGTTTACCTTTGCATTAAAACATCAGAAACGAGCCGTGGTAGTAGGCGAACCCTCAGCAGGCGGCGCATTTATGAATACGTATTTTCCGGTCAACGATCAAATGGTATTGGCCATTTCCAGCAAGGCTCCGTTCTTGCCAGGCACCCAATTCACCTGGCAGGGAACCGGTGTGAAGCCGGACGTGCCTGTGAATGAAAGTGAAGCGAAAGAGAAGGCCATCGAATTGATTTATAAGAATTTGGAAAGGGAATGAATTGGTGCCCGGAACAACACGACGGCAGAGTGAGACTCAGCAGCGATACGTGAATCAAAGATCAAAACTCCTCGCTTACCAGCTTGTTGTTCAGCGCAGCGCCGGCCATGGCCCCCGTGGCCACCGCATTTGACACCGAACGAAATTGAACGGTACTGTCGCCGCAGGCGTAAATCCCCTCTACGCTGGTCTGCTGCATGGCGTCCACTTTGATCAGGCCCAGTTCGGTAAGCTCGCAGCCCAGGCTTTCCGGAATGGCACTATGTTGCGTAAAGTCCGGTCTGGAATAAATGGCTTTCAGCTTTACTATTGACTGGTCTTTGAATACAAGGTGCTGTAGAACGCCGTTTTCGTGTTTTATTTCATCTACCTCGTCTTCAACAATGCCGATGTTCCGGTGGGCGATTTTATCGCTTTGCTCAGGGGTCAACGTCGACTTTCCGTTGGTAAAGATTGTCAGGTCTTTCGTCCAGTTGTACAGCAATTGGGCGTAGTGAAAGGCAAAATCGCCGTTTGCCAGGATACCCGTTTTCTCATTTCGCACTTCGTAGCCGTGACAATAGGGGCAGTGGATCACGGTAATTCCCCAGCACTCCGAAAACCCTTTGATATCCGGCATGATGTCTTTGACCCCGCTGGCGAAAATGAGTCTCTTAGCCGCAAAATTCTCGCCCGATTGTGTCTGAATTTCAAAACCGGTAGCTGTCTTTTTTCCACTTTGGGCGAAGTCATTCCGGAAGGTCACGGAGTCATAACTCAACACCTGCTTCCTGGCCTTCTCTGCTATTGCTTTCGGCGTTTCACCGTCCTGGGTAATGAAATTGTGGGAATGCGGCGTCTGCCGGTTGCAGGGTAATCCACTGTCGATAATGAGTACTTTTCTCAGCGCGCGCCCTAAAGCCATGGCAGCGGAAAGCCCCGCGTAGCTACCGCCGATGATGATCACATCGAACGCATTTTTATTCTTCGTAAGATTCATTTTTCAGATATTGAGATGAGAAGCAAAAACTGTCACTATTAGTTATTGCAACAATATTGCAAATATACACGAAGACTGCCAAAAATAGTTGCTTTTG
>CAYUJK010000177.1:0-3738 GCA_964444895.1 uncultured Roseivirgaceae bacterium | reverse complement strand
GTTTTCTGGCAGTGGCAGATATGGCTGACGACCTTTCATTTCTGTAGGCAATCCGGTTAAAGAAGTTGGACAGATGAGTGTCCTTTAACCTTCCAGTCACATTGGCAGCTTGCCTGAGGGCCTTGTCTTAAGCCATTTGCTCCCTTTTGGTGTCCTATGGTGAAAAACCTTGTGCCGGATAGCTACCAAAATATTCCTCTTACTCTAAGCTCATTTGATATACTACAGGCGCACCATTGTTAACTGAAAAAATAAGCCTGGTCCTGTCCCGGACCACTCCTCTTACATCCCCTCGAATGTTCAATCCACTTTCCAACTGGGGCACATATTCAAAACCGCCGTTTCCGTCGCCCAAAAGGACCACTCCGTAATTCCCGGTGGCCCGTCCGAAGCGGGCTCTTATTTGAGAGATGTTGCCCGCCAATACCAGGTCTTTGACCCCATCATTATTTACGTCCAAAGCTTCGATGGCCATCACTGGCGCGTATTGAGCCTGTATCGGCAAGGACTGCAAGACAAATTTCCCACCTTGATTCCTGTAATATCGGGTTTCTAATGTTTGCGCTGTTAAGATCTGCGATCTCTTTAATTCTCCCGGTTTTAAAATGTCCTCTATGGTAGCAATAGTATACGGTTCATATTTTGGAAATCGTTTTTTGAACATGGGAGATTGGCCAATGAGCTCGTCCAATGTTGGCATCGGATAGCTTTTGTCTCCTATATAATAGTTCATGATCGGGTCTAAGGATGTGTTCAAATCATAGTCTGCGTAATACATCGTCATCGGTCTGTCACCGGAAACTTTAAATTGGTTGTTCATTCCAAAATTTCCTGCGACTAAATCAACGCTCCCGTCCCCATCCAAGTCATCCATTAGCAAGGTGTTCCACCAGCCCTTTGTCTCATCCTGGAAATATTCGGAAGAACGATCTATCAGCTTTCCATTTTTGTTGATAAAAACCTTGATGGGCATCCATTCCCCAACCAGGACCAAATCCGGAAATTGGTCATTGTTCAGGTCGGTCCATGAAGCATCTGTAACCATGCCTGTTTTGCTCAATCCGGGAGCAATTTCATCCGTCATAACCGTGAAATTCCCCTCTCCGTCATTGATGAGCAAATAGCTCCGCGGCGATCCAGGGTACCAGCCCGAAATAATCCTTCCTCCCACAAAAAGGTCCAGGTCACCGTCACCATCCAAGTCTGCCGCGCGTACACAGGAGCCGCTTTCATAAAAATCCGGTAGCTTTATTTTTATGAAATTCCCCGAGCCATCATTCCTGTATAACCTATCCTGAAGCAGCTTGTCCCGTACATCGTATTCATATCCTCCGCTCACCACATACAGGTCCGCATGACCATCATTGTCCATGTCAAAAAAAATGGCATCAACATCTTCCGACATCTTATCCCCGGCAAAAGCTCTTTGCATGTGCTCAGTAAAATTCCCTTCCTTATCCTGCACTAAAACTCGCCCTGGCTGGCCTTTTGCCCCTCCGAAATAAAGGTCTATCAGGCCGTCTCCGTTAATGTCGGCCCCTGCCATAGCCGGCCCTTGGGTTGAATACATCCTGACCAGCAGCGACTGTATCCTGAAATCGACAAATTCATTTTCAGCGTGAGTAAAGCCGATCGCATTTTTTCTTTCGGTAAAAAATGCAGGAGGTTTTGAAAGCACAAACTCCTCATTTACTGCATTTTTTTGGTAAACAGTCAATAACTGATTAACTCCAACATCGATGATCTTCTCGACTCCACCCGTGGGCCACTTTACAATCAGGGAGTCTATTTTCTCTATTTTACCTAAACCAAAAAACAGGATGGGTTCCACAGACGACTGAAACCCACGATATGGCGCCATGGTTCGTTTCATCAATTTTCCTTGCGAAAATATCCATGCCTCCGCTCCCAGCCCAAAGGTGTTTTTATCGTTTCCCACTAATTTTATTTTGAGAAAATTGTGTCCGTTCCGCTCTGAATTATTCCTGAATACAGCTGCTTCCGCGTCAATGTTGTTGATGATAAGGTCCAGGTCACCGTCATTGTCGAGGTCTGCATAAGCCGCTCCGTTTGATAGCGTATGCGCAGAAAAACCCCACTTGCCTGACACATTTGAGAATGTAATACCATCGACATTTTTGAACATATAATTTTGTAGCCGGGTAGAAGGAATTTTCTCTAAAATTTCACTTAATGCTTCAATTTCCTCCCCTTTACGGGCTTTAATAGCCAAATCGCTCCTGTATTTCAAAAAGTCGAGACTGGTAAAATTTCTCTTGAAGCCGTTGGAGACAAATAAATCCTGCAGGCCATCATTATCAAAATCAGCGAACAAGGGCGCCCAGCTCCAATCTGTATTGGAAATTCCAGCCAACTGCCCTATTTCGGTGAGGGTTCCGTTGCCGTTGTTGAGGTGCAGCATGTTCCGCATGTGCTGATGATGTCTCCCGTTTTTTACCATAGTGGCGTACATGTCATACCTGTCAGGCCAATGAAATTCTTTTTGCCGCCGGTTATCCTCCGGCAGCATATCCACTGTGATGATATCATCATACCCGTCGTTGTTGATATCGGCTATGTCCACTCCCATTGAAAACTGAGAGATGTGTGTCAGCAGGCTGTCACTGGATTCTGTAAAAAACCTCCCTTTTTTATTCAGGAGTAGCTTGTCTTTTTCCGTATAATCGTTGGTCAGGTAAAGATCGGTCCAACCGTCGTTGTCCATGTCGGAATACGCCACCCCCAAGCCATAATTTGACGCCGGTCCATAGACTCCGAGGGAATCGCTGACATCCGTAAATTTTTCGCCGTCGTTTCTGAAAAGCTTATTGCCCACATAACGTACGCGGTCACGTTCGTATCTTCTGGAAATCTCAAATGAGTTGGAAATATTGAGCCGGGAATGGTTCAGCAAGAACACATCCAGGTCGCCATCCTTGTCGAAATCAAAAAATGCTGCGTGGGTTGAATATGAGTCGTCGTCCAGGCCATATTCAACTGCTTTATCAGTAAACGTCAGGTCTTTGTTATTGATGAAAAGGGAATTCGCTCGGAACAAGGGTTGTTGATTACCTGAGCGGCAGACATAAATATCGAGGTATCCATCTCCATTGATATCTACCATAGCCACACCTGTGCGCCACCCGCTGTTCGCCGATAATCCTGCTTTTTCAGTAATATCCTCAAACTGAAAATTTCCTTTATTGAGGTACAGTTTGTTGTCGCCCTGGTTAGAGCTGAAGTAGATATCCGGAAGGCCGTCGTTGTTAATGTCGCCGACGGCTACGCCACCACCATTGTAGAAATATTCGTAGGTAAGAATATTTTGGTCTTTGTCTTCGGTGTTGGAGTTGATGAAAGTGATACCTGTTTGGCTGGAGGGCAGTAAATCAAAGAGTGACTCCTCAGGTTGATTTGGATTACAGCCCAAATTACAGGCAAAAAAAATTGTGCCTAATACTACAGATACCCTATCCATACGTAAATCCTTTTAAAACAACGAATTACAAATAAAAAATGGAATTTAAAAGAAGCGGTGACGGATAAAAAAGAAATCGAACGCCCAGATGAGCGTTCCATTAAGATTGACGACTTTTTCGTCTATTCTCTTACTAAAAATTATGCTAAGGAATCGGTTCAAATCGAACATTGTCAATACCAATGTTGACCTCTACTGAAGTACCACATCTCCAAACCATTCCAAACTCGTTCGCACCAACTGAAGGATCTGTTAATGGT
>CAYUJK010000176.1:3623-7704 GCA_964444895.1 uncultured Roseivirgaceae bacterium | reverse complement strand
AGGGGCTGTGGCGAAAGGAAAAAATTGAATAGATTACCAGCCATGAAATCAAGACGACAAGTGGCATTTTATCGATAAGTGCGGCAGGCCGTTCGCGTATAAGCAGAACGAAAAAACTTCGCAATCAACAGGCAGAAATCAGCATGGCAGCCGATTCCGGGCAGTCGTATACCCACCCCAAGAACGCCTAAAACATTTTCCGGTAGGTAATGTGTTTTTTGCCAAACGTAGCCCCCGAGGCCTTATGGATGGCAATCATGGCGGGATTGAAGCTACCCACCCAGCTCAACTCCGCCTCACGGTAGCGATTCATAGCTCTAACCGCATCAAACGACTTCACAATCAGCCCGGATTCAAGGCCCCTTTTCTGGTGCGCTGGCGTCACTCCCATGATGATCACCCTCACCCTGTCCATCACATTTCTATGCTTGTACCAAAGAAATTTAAGCTTTGAAAATAGGTTCAAGTTCCCATTTAGATGCCTGATGATCTGGTTGGCATCCGGCACAGCTATGATAAACCCCGCAGGCTCGTTGTCCACATAGGCAAACCACATCATCTTCGGATCCATCACCGGTCTCATGGCCTCAAATGATTTCTCCACATATTCGTACGATATCGTATGGAAGTTCTCATGGTGGGCCCAGGCTTTATTATAAATCTCCACAAAGTCGGCTATGAAATCAGATATCCTTTCAGGGTCCAGGTGCTCAAACCGGTAGCTTTTGTTCGCACATACGCGCTCTACTATTTTTCGAAACCGGTCGGGAAGGGTCTTATTGATATCGAAATGATGCGTGTACTGCTCATATAGCGGTTGAAAGCCATAGTCTTCAAAAAAAATTCGGTAGTAGGGCCGTCCGTAAGACATCCCAAATGCCGGCGGGGTGAACCCCTCCACCAGCAGACCCCAATGGTTATTGTTTTCTCCGAAATTCACCGGCCCGTCCATCCCTTTGATGCCCCTCACATTTAGCCATCTTTTACATGTGTCGAAAAGCGTAAATGCCGCCTCTCTATTGTCGATACATTCAAAAAAACCCATTCCTCCTATGGGTTGGTCATAGGCGTAAGCCTTCTCATGGTTGATAAAAGCCGCCACCCGACCTATAGTTACACCCCGGTCGCGCAGTACCCAGCGGCAGGCCTCGCCGTGACCAAAGAATGGGTTCTTAGCCGGATCAAACGTACACTCAATTTCGACATCTAAGGGGCGAATATAGGCGCTGTCGCCCGCATATATTCCAGCACATACATCGCAGAATTCGCGCCGATCAAACTTATTTTTCACTTCCCGTACTTCCATAGCCGTTTTTTATTTAGAAACCGCTAAAGAAAACAAATCGTTCATGGGTGCTTATGAGCGAAATCAGGTGGAGAAAGTATTTCAGTTCTTTACGGGAGAATGGATGGAAATTGTATATTGCCGCAAAAAAATTCAGGAAATGCTTGGACGCATCAACCTCAAACCCCAATAACTCTCTAAATGCCCAGAGCGAAAGACCCAATCGGAATATTTGACAGCGGCATAGGCGGAATGACCGTGGCGCGGGCGGTTAAAAACCTGCTGCCGCATGAGAGCCTGATTTACTTTGGCGATACGGCTCACCTGCCCTACGGCGACAAGTCTACTGCCGCCATACAGGCATACTCCATCAAAATCACCGACGTATTTCTAAAGGCCAACTGCAAAGTAGTGCTCATAGCCTGCAATTCGGCATCGGCAGCGGCCTATGAACTGGTGAAAGAATATGTGGGATCCAAGGCCAAAGTATTTAATGTGATAGACCCTGTGATCAACTATATCCGGGAAAACTACCACTCCATGAACGTAGGCCTCATCGGCACGCGGCAAACCGTAGGGTCAAATGTTTACAAAAAAAAAATCGACGAACTTGACAACGCCATTGACCTGAAATCGCTGGCTACTCCCCTGCTGGTGCCGATGATCGAGGAGGGGTTTGTAAATGGCAAGATCAGCACCGACATCATCGAAGAATACCTGAACAACCCCGCACTGAAAGACATCAGCGCGCTGATCCTGGGCTGCACACACTACCCACTTATCAAAAACCAGGTAAACAAATTTTACGAGGAGAAGGTAAAAGTGCTGGATTCTTCGGAAATTGTAGCTGCGTCGCTCAAGGCCTACCTGGAATACAACCTCCTGCTGAACGCCACCGGCGTGCCGGAGCACAAGTTTCTGGTATCGGATTACACAAAGGAATTTGAGGAGCTTACCAAGCGATTTTTTGGTGAGCATGTGCGGCTGGAAAAGTATCCGCTATGGGAGTGACGACACCCTCGACTAGTAGAATTCGAAATACTATTTACTAATTGAAAATAACGCACTATGAAGCAACTATCCATTTTTCTACTGTTAGCACCCCTGTTTTTTGCCTGCAATAGCGAAAAAAAGATCTATGAAGAGGTAATGGCCGTTCATGATGAAGTAATGCCACTGATGGACAATATCATGACCATGAAGCAAGACCTGAAAGACCGCGCCAAACAGCTCGCAAAAGACACCCTCACAGACCACCAGCAGGAACTTGCCGAAGTGCAGGCGTTGATAGAAAAACTCGACTCCGCCGACAGAAGTATGATGGTGTGGATGCGGGAGTTTCACCATGACTATGAAAACGTAGCCAAAGAAGAGCTGACGGATTACCTGGAAAAGCAAAAAAAGCGGATCACGGCTGTTGGATTGTTTATGCGCGAAGCCATTAAAGATGCGGAGAATTATTTCTCCGAATAATTGCCGGTGTTGATCAATACATTAGCTGGATATGACGAATATCATTCTACTGTATAGCGTTACTACCGTATAATTACCTAAGATTTGAAAAGATGCAAAAATTAGTCTTTGAAAGTACGGAAGAAACACCCTCGGTGATTTTAGACAAAGACAAGGGTACCTTTGACATTTCCGGCAAGTCTTTTATGGAAGATGTGCAGGAATACTACGAGCCCATCATCAGCTGGCTGAAAGAATACCGCCAAAACCCCAATCCAGAAACGGTATTTAACTTCGAGGTAGAATACATCAATACCGCCTCTTCCAAAATGTTCCTGGATGTGCTCATTGAGCTGGAAAACATCCACCGGGATGGAAATAAAGTGCAGGTGATCTGGAAATACAGGGAAGACGACGAAGACATGGAAAGCACGGGCTACGAATTTCAGGAAATGTTTGACGTTCCCTTTGAGTTTAAACAGGTCAGCTAACGCGGATTGTCCGAAATGTAGACAGCGTGTGTTCAAAAGCGCACATCTTTCTGATATAAATAACTCCCCTTTAATTTTTAACCGGTTAATTTTCAGCCACTTATCAAAAGATTCTGTTTTTGGTATGTTTATTTCTTGAAAGCCTCTATGCCCATACACCAGGATGTCTTGTGGTGTTCTGATGGGGAAACACCTGTATAACCGATGATCCAAATGATATGAAAAATCTTACGCTTCCCTTAATCTTTCTTTCCGTTTTCCTTCTCACCCAAGCCTGCGCCCAGAAATCAGAGAAAAAACAGGAAACCACGCTTACCGTCACCATTGACAATGAAGAAGTAGACGTAGAAGTGGCCTTTGAAAAACTGGGTGAAACAATAGAACAGGCCTTTGAAGGCATTGAAAAAGGTATCGACATTTCCATCAACATAGACGATCAGAAATTCGAGGCCTCCATGGAAAAATTTGGCGAAGCCATGGAAAAGCTTGGCGAGAGCATCGAAAAAATGGTTGAGAATATGAGCATAGAAGTGCGAAATATCGATGCACAGGAAATCAAAAATGGCAATGGGAAAATAAATGGCCAAAGCATTAAAGATTTACTGGAGGAAATTGAAGAGGAATACGACCAGGAGGTAGAAACCGTAGACCGGCTTTACATGAAATTTAACGAGGATGACATCCGGATTGAAATGGACGTCACACTGGAAAACGGAAAAGAAGTCCGGAACATTAAAAAGAAAATCAGAAACAAATAGCTTTACCGGCCACAGCCACCACCTTCTTGCAAGATATAAACAGATAAAACAACAATCATATAGCCGTAAATGATCACAAATGTGAGCAAACAACT
>CAYUJK010000176.1:0-3523 GCA_964444895.1 uncultured Roseivirgaceae bacterium | reverse complement strand
TAAATGCTGGGTTGTCCTCCATGTGTAATTCAAAAAAAAGACAGTTATGTTACGAATCGATATTAAACACAAGCTATTGGCCATCATCACCTTCGTGGCCGCTTATTCGCTCGCTTACGGACAAGGCGAGGACACAAAAAACAAGGTACAACCCGCTCAAATCACCCTGGCTACTCCCCTGGGCACTAATGGCGCAAACGCATCCAAAACGATTAATTATTTCTCGCTCAATGCGCTTTACGGAACGTCTGCTGGCGTGCGCGGTGCAGAATTCGGAGGTTTGTTCAACATCACCCTGGGCGATGTACATGGAGGCCAGTTCAGCGGGCTGGGCAACGTGGTCAGCGGCGCCGTAACGGGCGGGCAGTTTGCCGGAATCGTCAACACCTCTTCGGTGGCTCTCGATGGCGCGCAAGTGGCGGGTGTCATCAACATTGCTGCTGGTGGAAATGCAGAATCCCAAAGCTCTGACGTAGCGCAGTTCGCCGGTGTGCTTAATCTACACTCAACAGCGATAAAAGGTGTGCAGGTGGCTGGTGTTGCCAGTCTTCACAGCTCCTCCATTCGGGGGATGCAAGCTGCCGGAATACTCAACACGGCTAAGGCAGTGGAGGGCGTGCAGCTTTCCGGGCTGGTAAACAAAGCGCAGAGAGTAAATGGCGTACAAATAGGCCTGATCAACATAGCTGATACCCTCTACGGTACACCCATCGGCCTGGTGAACATTTCGAAAAACGGGTACCGGGCTATCGAGGTAGAGACCAATGAAAGCTTTCATGCCAATGTATCCTATAAGATGGGCGTAAGCAGGCTCTACAGCATTATCTCATTTGGCTACCGGGCACAAAACGGACAGAGTTTCTGGGCGCCGGGCTTTGGCATAGGCTCCTACATGCCCATGAGCGAGCGGGCCGGACTAAACATCGACCTGATCAATTACCATGTGAACGAAGGAGAATGGTGGACCAACGAGCTGAATCAGTTAAACAAGCTAAAAATCAACGGTTCCTTTTCCCTGGCGCCCCGCCTGGCCATCTACGGCGGCGCTACGCTCAACGTATTTGTAACCAAAACACGGGATTCAGAAGGAAACGCATGGAGCAGCGCGATGAAAACCAAAGGGTCATTTTACGATGAAGTACACCGGGATACGCGCGTCGTGATCTTCCCGGGCTTCAACGCTGGTCTTCGCTTCTGAACCGGATCACACAACATTACCTCCTTATGATAGAAAAAATCAAATAACATTTTAAACAACAAACGCAAATGTTTCTCATGTATCACTCTCCAAAATTATTCGCTTATCTGCTTATAATCGTTGTAATACTGCTGTCTTTTATGGCCAGCGGGCAAAGCAACAGTTCAGAACCCGCCGTCCTATCCGCGCTGACACAAACGGTGCGCGGCAGGGTGATAGACCTTGACACGAAAACCCCTATGCCCGGAGTAAATGTCGTCGTAGTAGAGAGCGGCAGTTTTATGGGCGCCAGCACCGACTCCGAGGGAAGATTTCGAATTGAAAATGTGCCCTTGGGTAGAATTTCACTAAAAATAAGCTTTGTGGGATACGAAGAAAAAGTACTCCCCAATCTACTGGTCACGTCGGGAAAAGAAGTCGTGCTCGACATCGAACTCCAGGAATCACTGGTGGCTATGGAAGAAGTGGTGATCGTAGCAGGCAAAGACAAGTCGCAGGTAGCCAACGAAATGGCCCTGGTAAGCGCCAGAGGCTTCACGGTAGAAGAAACCAAGCGCTATGCCGGTTCTTTTAACGACCCTGCCAGGATGGTTTCGGGCTATGCCGGCGTTAACTCCGATGCCAGCGGAAACAACTTCATCATTGTTAGGGGAAATTCACCGAAGGGAATTCTGTGGAGACTGGAAGGGATCGAAATCCCCAACCCCAACCACTTCTCCGATGAGGGCGCAACCGGGGGTCCCGTTAATGCGCTGAACAGCCAGATGCTGGCAAACTCTGAATTTTACTCGGGCGCCTTTGCGCCGGAATTTGGCAACGCTCTTTCAGGGGTATTTGACATGAGCTTGCGAAAGGGCAACAACGAGCAGCGGGAATACGCCTTTTCCATAGGCGTGCTGGGCACCGACCTCACCATGGAGGGCCCGTTTAAAAAAGGAGGAAACTCGTCTTACCTTGTCAACTACCGGTACTCTACCCTGTCGATACTCGATGACCTCGGCCTGGTAAATTTCGACGGCATTCCCAAATACCAGGATCTTTCCTTCAAAGTACACCTGCCTACCAAATCGCTTGGCACCTTTTCCCTATTTGGCCTGGGCGGGATCAGTAAAATACATCAGACCATCTATGACGAGGAAGATGAAGAAAAACTGCATGAAAAGGGCGATTACGGCAGCAACATGGGTGTAGCGGGTATTACGCAATACTGGCCGCTGAGCAGCAAGACTTTTTTGCAAAACAGCGTTACTATATCTCAAAACGGGAGCAATTTCACCGGCGACAAGCTGAACGATGAAGAGGTTATGCAACCCTGGTGGGACACCGAGCTCAACAAAAACAGCGTCAAAGTTGCCTCTACAGTGTTTCACAAATTCAACGCCCGTCACAATGTGCAGTTAGGTAACATCTACACCTGGCACTCTTACAATTTTTTCGTCAGCGAATTCGACAAAAATGTCGGCTCGTTTGTCACTGACCAGAACCGGGATGGCAGCGCCGGGCACTACCAGGGCTTTGTGAGCTGGAAATACAGGCCCTGGCACAATGTATCGATCGTAAGCGGAGTTCACACACAAAGTACCGACCTGAACCCACACTTTACCATAGAACCGCGCGCCAGCATGAAGTGGCAGTTTCACCCCACTCAGGCATTGATGGCTGGGTTTGGCATACACGCACGCATGGAGCCGTTACCCAATTATTTCTCACTGGTGACGGATGAAGAGGGACAGACTTCTATGCCGAACACTGACATGGACTTTTCGAAAGCCCGCCACTATGTGGTAGGCTATGAAAACCGCATCTCGGAAAACCTTTACTTCAAAGCCGAGGCCTACTATCAACAACTCTACGATGTGCCCATTGAAAACCGTGAAAACAGCACCTACTCCCTGTTGAATCAGGTAGAATGGTTTACCGACAGGGTCGTGGTGAATGAAGGTACAGGAGAAAATACAGGGCTTGAGCTGACCTTAGAGCGGTATTTTGCCAATAATTACTACTTTCTCGCTACCACTTCACTGTACGACTCTAAGTACAAGGGTGCTGACGGGGTAAGCCGCGACACCCGCTTCAACGGCAACTATACGAGCAACCTGCTTTTCGGAAAGGAGTTTGAACTGCGCGCTAAAGGAGACAAAAAGAAAGTAATTGGTATAAACACAAAGGTATCGCTGCTAGGTGCACGCCGTTATACGCCTATTGATGTAGAGCAATCTGCCACAAACGGCTACACAGTATACGACGAATCGCAGGCATTCTCAAAACGGGGAGACAACGTATTTTTCGTAAACCTGGCACTCTCCTACCGAATCGACCGAAAGA
>CAYUJK010000175.1:0-7709 GCA_964444895.1 uncultured Roseivirgaceae bacterium | reverse complement strand
AGCGCCATCAAGGGGAACATTCCCCTCTCCTTCTTGCAGCACCAATTGACTACCTCCACCCCAGCCACCTGGGAAATCTACTTTAATCGAATAAGGATCTGTGCCTGGTCGCGAGTTCTCAGTGCTTCCGAAAACAGTATATGCCTCACCCCAGCCGCCGGGCTGCATAGACGCATTCACATCCGCATCGAACAACACTACTTCCAATGGTGTAACACTGGAAGTGTCGAAGCCGATTCGATCCGCATACAGAATCTCGCCCCCTGAAGTGCCTTCTATCTTAAGGGCTATTTGAGTTATATCCGACAGGTTCACATCGGGGTAATTTGTCAGAGGAAGACTATACTCGGTCCACTGACCTTCCGCTAAGGTCACTGAGTTATAGTTACCCCATTCACTATTCAAAATAGCTGCAACTTGAGCGCCATCTGTACCAGGGCCACCATACAAGGCAAACGAAAACACTTGCAACGATGAAGCGTCTACACCACTTAGGTTACCTATTTGCAGCCCACCGTCGGTGCCAGATTGCACATGCTTAAATGAAACATTACCAGAGTAAAATGCCTCGCTACTACTTGTGTTTGTGGACTCTGCTCCCCAACTCCAGTCTTGACCATCGTAGGAAAATCCTTCATCATAAACAACCAGCGACAATAATGGCGGTCCTTCGCCAGGTACTACCAGCGACACTCCCAACATATTAGGATATCCATGTATGGTTGTATAGCCAATACCTCCACTTTCCGCGCTTTCGGGTACTGCTACCACAATTTCTGTTGCAGACTGGCTTACAAAAGTAGTGATTGGGTCATCCACTCCGCGAAGAATCAGTTCGGCCACCAAGTCTAAATTTGTACCCGTAATAGTGAGATTGTCTTCACCAGGAATGGCTGGTACTGGATCTACACTCGTGCCTGCGGGAAGTTCAATCGTCAGTGCACCCGTTACCACTTCTATCGGAGATGCCTGCCTCAGGGTAATTGTACCTGTTTCTGTTGTTGCAGGTACGGCCACAACAATTTCGGTTTCGGAATGATTCACAAAATCCACAGCCTGTATTGTATCACCACCATTAAAAATGGCTTCAGTGATCAGGTCTAAATCAGTACCAGAAATTGTGAGATTTTCGGTATGACGAATTGTGGCGGGGTCAATAGACGATACCGTTGGAACTGTAACAGTCAACTCCTCTTCGGAAGCAAAAGTAAGTGGTTCAGTACCACCGGTAGCAAAAATCAGGAACCCTGATTGTGCTTCGAAGGGGACCGTTACGACCACTTCTGTTTGAGACTGGCTCACAAAGTCTGCCTTCTCAACTGTCACATCACTGGTAAATGTAACGCTTTCAATCCAATTCACTTTTGTACCGGTTATTGTGATGTTTGTACCTGGCTTAGCTTCTGCCGTAACGGAACTAATCACGACATCAACTTTAAAGCTAAGAAGCGCCTTAGATTCAATTTGGCCCTGCGGAGTATTCAATATGACTCTACCCGCTTCTGCCCCCTGAGGCACAACTACCTTAAATGAACCTGGCGATACTTCTATAAATTCACCTTTCTCAACCGTAACATCTGGTTTGAAAACAACAGATGATACCTTGTCCAGGTTTTGTCCAATAAAAACCACCTCATCTCCGTGCAATACCCCCGAAGGACCAAAACTTAGTAGAATGACTTCGTCAGTATTAAGAGGATCGTCCTCATTACAAGAAGATATGAAAGTTATACCTGCCAGCAGAAACAGCAGGGTCAAACTTTGAATAGTATACTTAAAAATATTTTTCATTTTCCTACTGTTTGTTAGGGTTGAACAAATCTGATATTGTCAATGTAGAATTCCACAAAATTGCCGTCATTTTCTGGAGAGCCAAGCAACCAAGTGCTAAAAGACCCTGCCGCACTCTCGATAAACGGCTGATTAGCAGTATACTCTACATCTGTGCTCGGTTGTCCCATGTGGTACTGGAATTCTGTCATTGGTATCACCACCGTAATCCACTCGCCGCCTGTCGAGAATTCAGCATCTTCTTCCTGCCAAGGCGCCCAAATAGCACGAGCGTTGATGCTATTACTCCAAATTTCCTGGTTACTATTCGTATGATTTGGTGGCGCCAAACAAAGATTCAGCACACCTCCATACCAGGTGTTTACTTTTGCCTCAAACTTGAGTACGTAATCCCGGTACGAATTAGGATAAAGTGGATAGAAATTTTCGGTTCTTTCAGGGTCGTTTCCACCCCAGTACTCCATCGCCAACGGCGATGCAGCTGGTGCACCAGGCCCCTCATCTCTTTGATTAGCATCGATATCTCCACGTTTTACCAGGTAGTTACCGTCCACTGGACCATCTTCGTTTTCAACCAGTCCTATCCTCCATCCATTGGCTACCTTCTCGTCGAAATCCAATACAATGTTCCTGCTATCCCAAACGTGGAAAGTAGATTCTGTTGTCCCAAAATTGGTCGTTACGGTAACAGGTCCTTCTGTGGCACTTTCGGGAATAGAAACTACCACTTCAGTTGGTGTTACTTCCAAAATTTCACCTTCATCGCCGCCCGTGAATGTCACCGACATAGGTGCAAAAAAGAAGTCACCTCTGACCACCAGATTATCCCCTTCCAAAGGCCACTCGTTTTTAGCGCTTGTTACCAATGGTGGCGGGATCGTCACTTCAAAATCATAAGCAAGCGTGTCACCGTTTGCAGCAACCAGGTAGATTTTGTCAGTAATGTCGAGGGGTGCCCGGCTGGGAATGGTGACAAATACATTTAAATTTGTAACCCAAGACGGGTTCAGTACCGCCATTCGGTCATTAAACCATACTTCACGGGTTCCGCCCAGGTTTTTCCCCATAATTACGATCTCCGTACCGAGCTGAGCCGCCACTAGCAGCGAATCAGACGCGTCAGGATTGGGTACGCGAATGTAGTCAATCACGGGAGCACCCTTTGGCTCCTCTATATGCATTCCGTCACCATCTTCTTCGCAAGATGTGAGTAAAAATGTGCTCATTACAAGTAATGGAATAAACACATAGCTTAAGTATTTTAAAAATTTCATACAATTCGATTTTTTATTCAAATACATATTCAATTGGTTCCTCTCTCAGTCTGTCGTTGACCACTACCTCTGGCCCCGGCAATGGCATCACCATCTTATTTTGGTTGAAAGTGACAACGGGGTCTTCATTGGTATTATCCTCGCGAGGAATACTTCCTTGTTCTCCCGCTGGAACCAACTCATAGCCAGCAGGATCATTTTCCTGGGTTGTTTCCTCCAATATTCGGAAATACCGATCTGTTCTCTGCTGGCCATTTAGATAAGCTATGGCTTCGCTGGCATTGCGATAGTATCGTCGCTTCACATCAAGCCAGGACAAACCTTCCAAAGCAAGCTCTACTCTTCTTTCATTGAACAAATCCTCGTATGTCATGTCTCCATCGTCTGGAGGATTGAGTCCTGCCCGGGCACGTACCGCTACGTAAGCATCATATCCAGGACCTCCGGTAAGGGCGTTTCCACCTGCAAGAAGCGCTTCGGCATACAACAAGTACACATCGGCAAGACGCAACATATAATTGTCCAGCGGAGAATCCTGATTAGAAATCACGTATCCGTGATCGTCCACGCTACCTATTACATACTTTTTAAGACTGGTAAGTGTAGGCGTAGCACCCTCAAGTTGATTGTCCTCCTCATCACGAGACACAATTTCGTACAGATATCCCCCTTCTTCAGTAGCGATATAGTCGTAAAAGTCCCCGGATTGCATGTAAATAGCTCTTCTCCTCATATCTTCTTCACCTTCTGCATTAGCAATGAGGTTGTTGATGAAATTTACAGTCATACACTTACCTCCGCCCCAAGCCTGGGCATCACCAGTAACTCTGGTGTGGCGGGCAAAGCGAGCCTGGCGGCTGTTGCCCAAGCCATATCCACTGTTAATCCATTGGAGAGCAAAGAGGATTTCTTCATTGTGCTCATTTTGAACTTTGAACATCTCCTCATAATCTGGGTACAAAGTCAATCCACTGTTGTTAATCACATCAGCTGCATAGCTTGCCGCCGCCGCGAAATCGTCTTCTGTAGTAGAAGGGAAACTCGAATCGCCAACGCGGCGTTGTCCAATGGTTACATGCAACTTCGCTAACATTCCCTTAGCGGCCCATGAGGTTACCCGACCAGGTGAGTCTGAGGTCGGCAAATTCTCCGCCGCAAAAACAAAATCCCTTCTTGCAAACTCATACACACTTGACACAGTATGTCGGGGCAGCTTTAGCTCCCCTGCCAATACCTTTTCCGCTGGACTTTCGAGGATGGGTACATTCTCCCAAAATTCTGCCAGCAGATAGTAGGCCATTCCCCTAAAAAAACGTGCCTCGCCCAGTCCGGCGTTAATTGCATCCTCACTCACACCATGTCCTCCGGCAATCACCGGCATATCATCGATAATTAGGTTTGCATTAGAGATGACATTGTAGAGGCCTTGCCATCCCGCATTTATATGTGTATTGTTTTCATTGTACGACAAGTAGAAAAACTGTCCTTCCTGATCCCAGTTGTGGTGCATATCACCGGCCATCAGGTCGCCTGCTACCCAACTGAACACGTCGTTGTAACTAAACCAAGGAGATCCGTATAAGGCGGCGGTAGCCTGACGTATCTCTTGCGGACTACGATACCAAGCGCCCACGGTCGCCTGATCTTCCGGGACAAATGTCAGAAATTCGTCCGAACACGCGCTGAACGAAAAAGCCAGCACCGTTACGAGAATATATTTAATATATCTTTTCATAATATTTCAGATTTACCGATTTAAAAATCTATGTTCACACCCAATGTATATACTCGAGGTGTTGGATATCTACCCATGTCTACATTTTGGAATGTTGACTGCTGGTCAAACGCACCAATCTGCGGATCCAATCCACTGTAGTTGGTAAACGTGGCTACATTCTGGATATTTGCATATACCTGAGCCCGGGAAATTTTAACCTTTTCGGTTAAAGTCATTGGAAGCGTATAGCTCAGCTTAACATTTTGTATCCTTACAAACGTTCCGTCCTCTATCCATCGCGTCGACATGTAGTGATTAGAGTTTTCTCCACCGTTGTCGAATCTCGGCATATCAGTATCGGGATTGATCAATTCAACATGTGCTATATTATTCACATCAGTACCTCCTTCAATTAACCTTGTTCGGGCACGATTTAATACGGTCACTGATTGATTGTCGAAGTTGCTGAGCATTTGCTCGTTTCGGACACGAGAATAGTTGAGAATATCACCACCAACGACACCAATTGCGTAAATATCAAGCGCAAAAGGACCATAAGTAAGGGAGTTGTTAAATCCGAAAGTGAAATCAGGATTTGGATCTCCAATCACAGTTTGGTCTTCGTTATTGATGACGCCGTCATTGTTGAGGTCTCTCCACTTGATGTCGCCGAGCCACACACCGGTAGTTCGCTCGATCAGGTTTCTACCAGGGTCGTTGTCGTCTACAGGCTCATAGCCTCCATCAGGAATCTGTACCGCGTGGTTCAATATTTCTTCCTCAGAAGTGAAAATGCCATCCATGATATAGCCATAGAACTGACCTATCGGATAACCCGACTGGGTAACAGATGCTGTTTGGAAACCGGAATACCAGTAGAGGTTCTGGAATATCTGGGCTCCCCCAACATCAACCACCTCATTTCTGTTTATACTCACGTTGGCGTTGGTGGTCCACTTAAGCTTGTTGGTATGCAGGTTAACCGTGTTTAGTGAAACTTCTATTCCCTTGTTCGTCATGCTGCCCACATTGGCCTGTGGCCCCTGTACTTGCGAACCAAACATAGCTGGAAGGTTTACTTCCAATAGTAAGTTATTGGTTTCTTTTAAGTACACATCTACACTCATATCAATCCTATTTTGCAGCAATCCGATATCAAGTCCTGCATTGTACTGAGTGGTTGACTCCCATTGAACCGTAGGGTTTGAATACCTGGCATTTCGTACGCCTGTACCAAAAAAGGTATTAAGCGTATTCAAAGAAGAACCAAAGCTGTAGTTGGGAATATCCTGGTTACCCACTAAACCCCAACTGGCACGCAGCTTCAGATTAGTCAAAACATTGTTTTGCGGAATGAAACTTTCTTCCGAAATCCTCCATCCTACAGAAGCAGAAGGAAACCAGCCCCACTGGTTTTCGGGGCCAAATCGCGATGAGCCGTCCCTACGAATGGTAGCAGTTACTAAATACCGGTCTTCATAGTTATAAAGCAACCTACCGAAATAGGAGGCCAATGAATTCCATCCCTTATACCCCGTGTTAGGGATATTCGAGATTTCTCCCTGGTTAATTACCGGTATGTCATTAGGCAGGTTAATCTTGTATGCCGTAAATCCCTCGTACTGACTTTTTTGTGCTTCATATCCCGCGGTGAATATCACCCCATGGCCACCGAAATTTTTGTTGTACGTAGCATAGTTTTTCCATATCCAGGTGAAACCCTGACTGGAGGCTTGTCCAAACTGACTAACTGCATTGACCAAAGTACCCCAGCGGTAAGTAGGTTGAAATGCTTTGTTCAGGTTGTTATCATAGTCGCCAGAAATCTCGGAACGAAAAGTAAGCCCATCCACTATCTGAATATCAGCAAACAAATTACTCATGATCCGGTGGTTGAGAACAGTGTTGTTCCTTAGCAACGCTAATCCCACAGGATTAGCCCCGATTTGAGCAGAAACATTCTGTTGGTCAGGACCGGCAAATGAACCGTCGAAATTTCTCACGGGAATATGTGGTGGCATTTGAGCTGCCTGAGAAATTACTCCATCGCCTCCATCCTGCAATGTAATTGTTTCATCTTTGCGAGAAAGAGCGATGTTGGCACCCACCTTGATTCCTTCTTTTACTTCACTGTCTATGTTCAACCTCAAATTGAAGCGATCAAAATCAGATCCAATCACAATACCATCTTGCTGGAAGTATCCACCAGAAACCATATACTGCGTTTTATCTGACCCCCCGGTAACGGTAAGGGAGTGACTTTGCATAGGTGCACGCTGGAAAATAGCGTCCTGCCAGTCAGTACCGGGACCCAAAATACTGGGATCAGCAAAGCGTGGATTAGCAGTGATGGTAGACACCTCAGAAGCTACTTCATTGTTGTAAGCAGCATAGGTGGGAAGGTCCATCATGTCAAAGGTCTTGTAGACATCCTGCACCGCATAAAAACCATTATAGCTTACGGTTGCTTGTCCTTTTTTACCTCGCTTAGTGGTAATCATTACCACACCATTCGCGGCCCTTGATCCATAAATAGCCGTTGCCGAAGCATCCTTTAGCACCTCAATGCTTTCGATGTCATTTGGGTTAATACTGGCCAAAGGGTTCGAGGCTGCTGCTTGCTGGCCACCTGATCCTCCTTGCCAGTCAAAACCGGCAATTCCCTGACCATTTCCTCCCACCTGAACTCCGTCAATCACGTACAAAGGCTCATTACTATTGCCAATAGATGTTGTTCCCCTAATTCTGATGGAAACAGCTCCACCGGGTTGTCCTGAGTTTTGAGTTACCTGTACACCGGCTACCCGGCCTTGCAAAGCCTGATCAAAACTTGATGTTACTGTACCTCTCAGCGCTTCTCCGGTAACTGAAGCTACAGCGCCGGTAAGGTCGCTCTTCTTCTGCGTACCGTAGCCGATCACCACTAC
>CAYUJK010000174.1:0-7770 GCA_964444895.1 uncultured Roseivirgaceae bacterium | reverse complement strand
ATTTCGATCATCTTAAACTCCTTGCCCAATGAGCCCACTACCAGGTACAAGTCGTTAGGGCTAAAAGTCATGGAAAACGGGCTGTCCAGGTAGTCGTTTCGCCCGGAAAAGTTGATTCGCCTGGCGGTCTGCAGGTTGCTGGCGTCCATCACCCGCAGGTAGCCATCGTAGCCGCCACTCGCCACCAGCTTGCCGTCTTTGCTAAAGGCAAAACACAGCACCATGTTGATGTGGGCTCTCGTGACGGCCAGTGAGTCGCCCGTAGCCAGGTCCCAGAGAATAACCCTTCCTTCTGCGTCGCCGGATACCAGCTTCTCGCCATCGGGGCTGAACGCGCAGGAAATGACGGCTTTTTCGTGGCCCGGCAGCATGCGGTAGGGTTTGCCCTCCTGTACATCCCACACAACCACCTTATTTCCCGAGCGACCCCTGACGGCCCACCTGCCGTTGGGGCTGAGCAGGTATTTGTTTTTCAACATCGCCAGCCGGTAAGGGTAGCTCTCCCAGTACGAGTTGGGGTCCAGGTTCAGGTCGCCGGGGATGGGGTCATTCAGCTTGCCTTTGTAGGTGTTCGCAACTTCATTGCCCGACCAGGAAAACACTTCATTGGCATCCGTAGCGACAACTATTTCTTTGCCATCTGCCGAAAAAGCGGCGTGGTTGATCTTCTTGTCTTTTTGGGGAATGGAATGCGCCAATGCCTTTTTGCCTATATCGTACACGTCCACCTTCGTTTTGTAAGAGATAAGAAGCCGGCTTCCATCCTTGCTGACGTCAAGGTTATTGTAGTCCTCTGCCTTCTCAGTTAATATTATTTTTTTTGAAAAATCATCGGCGCTCCACAGCACCAGCGGCCCTCGGTCCGACACGGTAGCCAGCCACTTGTTGTCTTTGCTGAAAATGGCCTCCGTGTAGCAGCCACCGCAAAAGCTGTAGTTCAGCTCGCGCAGGGTGTCCATTTTTGCCGGATTATCGAGTGAAAACACATAGATAAAGCCGTTGTCGCCCGCGGCAGCAATCTTTTTGTCGTCGGGACTGAATACCGACTTGACTCCCTTCTGGCCGCCGTCCACCTTGAAAGAATGGAGTGGTTTTTCCTGCTTCCAATCCCAGGTCGTCAGCTTGCTATCCCTGCCGCTGCTGAGCAGGACATCGCCTCTCGCATTAAAGGAAAGGCTGACGACGGCCTCTTTGTGCGCCTTCCAGGAATGCAGGACGTCGCCGGTGCGGTAGTTCCATATTTTGATCATTCCGCCGGCATCGGCAGAGGCCAGGAATTCGCCTTTGGCGTCAAAGGACAGGCTCATCACGCTGGAGGCGTGGCCCGTCAGTACGCGCAGTTCGCGGGCCTTTTCCCGCTCCCATATCCGCACCGTTTTGTCCTTTCCCGCGGTAGCGATCACTTCGCCGGAAGGACTGGGCGCCACCACCAGCACGGCGCCACTGTGGCCGTTTTGCACGGATACTTCGATGGGCTGGGCGCTGGCGAAATGAAATGCACAGCTCAGAAAAAAAAGAAAGGCTATCCTCATGGTTTCTTGCAGCAATTTTTTGGAATGACAATATAGGGAAAAAGTGCGCTTTGGATTTGTTATTGGTTAATCGTTATTGGGTTAATGATTATTCGTTATTGAGGTGGGAGATTGGAAGGTGACTCATTGATTGTTGATTATTGTGTGTTGAATATTACGCTCTATTCTTAAAGGTTGTGTAAAATGAACTGTGTCAGTTTCTTAAACCCTCCTAGTCCCGCAACTGCATAAACGTTAGATTTAATTGTCTGCCTTCCGGAACGATCCTTCAACAAGCATATTTGCAAGCCCCGCTGACCAGCACACAACCAAGGCTTGCAAAAGTGCTTAGAATACTACTTTCTAGCTTCTCTAGCTTTTTCAGCAACTGGATGTTTACCGAAGACTTCTATTTCTGCAGAATCACCTTTACCTTGAACTGAAGGAAAGAAGCAGTTAGGATCACATTTCTGAGACTTGTCTCGCTCTAACTCTCCCGTTACAAAATGGAACGTTTGCTGACCAATATTTGACAAACCAGATGGTGCAACTGTGAGACTTAGCAACTGTAGCACTTCAAGTGATGCAACATTGCTACTGAACGGAAATACATTCTCATGAACCTCTTGGAAATGAGATTTATCCAACCCTTGCAGGTAACTAGGGTCATCAAGTTTACCATCCTTTTCCAAAATTGCATTGGACGTCTTGTACTGTCCAAGACACTCTAGACAAGGACGACCATATCCAACCGTATGAACTTTCCAGTCTGCTCCAATTAATCGAGTATTGTTCTTATTGCTTCGAACCATTATTCCACCATCAATTGTAGGAATCAAGTGACCATAACTTATGAAATTAATCACTTGCCTAGGCCAAGGTCTATCAACACAACTGAATATTATATCACAATCCAGTGCAGCAGTGAATCCCCCTTCTTCACAAATACTGTATTCAACACATTGAACGTCTAAATTTGGTGAGGTCGCAGCTCTGGAAATTGCATCCTTCATGGCAAAGACTTTTGCACGTCCAACGTCATCACGAAGAAAGACTGTTCGATCAAGATTTTTCTCCTCAACCGCATCGAAATCAATGAGAACGAATTTTGAAAACCCTGTTCTTGCAAGAATTTCTGCAACAATGCTTCCTACACTTCCCAATCCTACTATCCCAATTCGCATCCGTGAAAGATCCTCCTGAGTCTTTTGACCCCATGCCGAAATTGTGCGTAATTGCTTTCCAGCATCAAAGGATGGAATCAGCATATTATCATTGAATGTTATAGAAAGTTTATCGCTGATAACTCTTACACTTTCACACCAGTTTCTTTCATATTTTCTCTTCTCAATTTGAGATTTATTCCAGAACCTAGCACTCCATGCCTGATCTGTTCCAATTGTCATTCCCAACAGAGAAAACCCAGTAGCTGCTTTCGTTGCAGGAGCCATTCTTTCTTCTGCTACAATATCATCACGACTCATTCCCTGCCATCCAGGAACAGGGTGAGAATGAAGAAACACTAACCCTTCTTTTCTCGATCGAGCTACTCGAATTGCTCTTTCAAAGTAAATCGCTTTGAAACTGACATTGCCATGAACTTCCCTTTCATCAGCTTCTGGCAATATCACTGAGGAGACTATTCCTGTCAAGCGATTTGCACCAAGGCATGGGTTGTAGGTAGCAAAACATAAGTCTTCCTGACCATCCAGCCGGAGAAGATGTTTTTGCAGTGCCTGATGACAGTCATCAGGTACTACAACACTGTATCTAAGCCTACTCATCATATTCGTGTAAGGATATTTCTCACATGAGACATAAATGTTTTCACAGACTTATCTGTTCTGTTCCAATCAGGAAACCTTCTACTCCAGTACCTCCACCCAGCTCCAAGTGGACTATTGGATACATTTTTTGTAGGTTCTTTCCAATCCCTCTCTGATGAATTGAAATGCAATCCAGCTGGACAATTCATAGGAAAGTCATTACCCACTGGAAAACCCAACAAAGTTTTCTTACCACGATTCTTGCCAATAGGTACTTCATACTCAATGGCAATTACATTATGCGAAAGCTCCTGGGCACTATACCCAAGAGCATTCAACTGTTCAATAAAATCAGTCCTTCCCATGATCAAGACACTGGTGTTTCACCAACAAAGACCGAAATAAACTTTGAACCCGGACACTTCATCTCAATTGGTTTTTCTGGATTGTCCTTGTGAGAAATCTCACTTCCAGAACTATCAATCTCGATGAGATAGTAATCCTCAACAGGTTCAATTCCTCCATTTTGAAGAATCTGATTTAGTGACAGAGTCTTGCTATCAGTAGTTTCAGGTTCTTCGTCTAGCGTATAATGAAATACTTCAGGAGGTTTAACCGTGAATTTTTCAATTCCGGGGTTAGCCAAATCAACCAATTCGTCAAGACTTATCTTTTCAAAATCACAGCCTTTCAGCTTTTGATAAAGTGTATGACATACGGGTTGAGTTTTCCCGACTTTAATCAGGATTTCTTCACCAGTTACGACTGATTTATTGAACTCAAACTTGTTTCCATCAACAAGTACTTTATATGATTTGTTTTTGGAGGATCTCTCCTCGCTTTTTTTTACTGTGTCCATGATGAACTTACTTTTAAATTATCCCCATATACTTGGGAATCGCTCGGGGTTACGACTCTCGCAGGCATTGAAGCTTGCATTGTTCATCACAAACAGATACTTTTACTCCAGTATTAGAAAGGGATAAACCAAGATGATTAGTCTCGGTATGAAGTCGGTCAAAACTTTTTCCCTTAGAACCCAATCAAGGTGTGCCAATCGTTGATTGGGTTTGTTTTTTTAATCAACTCTCATTTTTAGTGTTTCATAATTTTGTTTCTTCTTCAAAGATATATAAAAATCTAAATATATCAAGCATCATATTTGTTATAATTAGACACTAATAAGCTATTTGCTTGATATACTTAGATTTAATCATTACTTTTGTTGAATAAAACTGAAATCTGATGAAATCACTTGGTAAAACTTTAAAGGAAAAAAGAGAATCAATTGGATTCACCCTCAGGGAAGTAGAAGACACAACAGGAATTTCTAACGCTTACCTAAGTCAACTTGAAAATGACAAAATCAAAAAGCCATCAGCTAACTTCCTGTACAAGCTTTCCAATCTCTATAAACTTCAACTTAATGAATTACTGATAGAAGCCGGGGTAATTGAAGCTCCAGATGAAGATTCAATTCAGTCTAGAAATCAGTGGTTGGATAAAATAGCTTTTTATGAAGACAAATTGTCTGAGGAAGACAGAAACGAAGTTCTTCGTTATATAAAATTCAAATACGGGGATAGTGGCAAAAAAAGATTAAACCATGGTAATTGAAGAAAGTGCAGCCCATAATTTAGAGGGTAAAGTCTTGGGAAGCGGATGGGAGGTTTTCGAGAAAATTAACAAACCAGCCAATTCTACTGGGTCATTTTTTTCTGTTTGCTATAAGGCCCGGAAAAATGGACAAGTATGCTTTCTAAAGGCCTTTGATTTTGCAAAATTTCAACAGTTGGCGGACATTGAAAATGCCGGCAGAAGCATGGTCGATGTAATGGGAGACATGATCAAGGCTTATCAGTATGAAAGAGATTTATCAGACCATTGTAGGGATCGCTACGTTACCAAAGTTTCTTTTGTCCTTGAAGCCGGTGAGGAAAACCTCAGAGAATATACGTATTCTCTAGTGCCTTATTTAGTATTTGATCTCGCAGATGGTGATGTAAGGAGGCAACTTCAATTTTCAGAAAAACTCGATTTTGCTTGGAAGTTAAGCTCATTACACGATGTAACGGTAGGTCTTCGTCAACTGCATAACATTGAAGTTTCACATCAAGATATAAAACCATCTAACATACTAGTTTTTAACAAAACCTCTAAGATTGGTGATTTGGGAAGGTCTCTTTGTAAGAGTCTAGATAACCCTTACGAAGGATATGTGTTTACAGGCGATCACAATCATGCACCTCCTGAAATAATGTATCAGTACTATTCTAATGACTGGAATACTCGAGTGTTTGCAACTGACTGTTATCTTCTAGGCAGCTTAATAGTCTTTTATTTCTCTGGAATCAGTATGACTGCTCTTCTTATGAAGAATATCCCTAACAATTTCAGAGTTGAAAAATGGAGAGGTCATTATAGTGACGTGATAACTTATATAATGGATTCCTTTTATAACTCCTTAGAAGAGTTTACCGATTCAATTCCATATTCAGAATTTAAAAATGAATTGCGACTAATTGTGGAACAGCTCTGTTTTCCAATCCCAGACGAAAGAGGTCACCCCAAAAACATTGCGTCAAAAGCTAGTTCTTACAGTCTTGAAAGATATATTTCAGTATTTGACAGACTCCACAAAAAAGCAGAATACATCATAAAGAACACTTAATTGGCAAACTTTTTTGAAAATAAAGATCGAAGAGTAATTCCTAATTGGAGGAGTTTCAAGAAGACCGTCATTCTAGGAGAATTGGATGCCGTTTTTCCTCCGGAGAACCTGCGCCAGACCTTATCAATTTCAGATTATGAAAACGATTGGCTAAACAATCAGAAGGAATCATTCGCAGGAGATTTGATCAGTGCATCAATCTCTAACGGTATTCTCACTCAAAATGTCAAAGATGCAGCTCAATTCCTTTTAAGAGGAGAAAATAAATCTACTCGATCACAAATTTCATTGGCCAAGTCCATCTTGGCTGATACTCCGACAAATGAGAAGTTAAAGCGTCTGGAAAATTTAACTTTTGACAGTTATCATGAACTAGTAGATCGTCAAAAAATATGTAATCGAATTAAACTAACAAAAAGGAAAACATTAAGGTATCCCCATAATTCTATTAACTATGTTGACCTTGCTAGAGACTATTCAATATTGGGGCAAAAAAGTAAGGCCATGGCTTCAATTACAAAAGCACTTGCGCTTTCACCTTATAACCGATTTGTACTAAGATCTGCAGTTAGGTTACTCACGCATTATGAGGAGATTGAATATGCTCATGATTTGATTAGAAAAAATCCATTAACACCAATCGACCCATGGGTAACCTCAGCTGAAATAGCTGTTTCCACATTACGGGGCAGAAACTCGAGATTTATTAAACAGGGATTGAGTCTTTTGCAGTCTAAAAATTTCAGTGATTTTAATACAACAGAATTAGCCAGCTCACTTGGCACAGTGGAACTTTTGAACGGCAGTCACAAAAAATCAAGAAGCCTATTTTTGACTGCATATCGAGATCCAAATGATAACTCCATGGCCCAAATTGAATGGGCGTCCTCAAAAGACAATAAAATCCAATTTGAGACCAAAGGACAGATAAATCACAATTTTGAGGCCCTGGCATTGGACAAATTCTATTCAAAGGATTATGATACCTCCATAAATTATATATTCAGATGGTTTTTAGATCAGCCATTTACAAAAAGACCTGTTATGTTAGGCGCTCATATTGCAAGTTCCTTTTTAAAGGATCAGGAAAAGTCTAGAAACTTCCTTAGAGCTGGACTTATTTCCCACCCCTCCGACCCACAGCTTATAAACAACCTTGCCTATTCTCTAGCACTTGATAATAAGACCGATGAAGCTCTTGAGCAATTGAATAGCATTAATAATTTGACCTCCATTTCTGAAACAACTAGGATATGCTTGACAGCAACGACCGGACTTGTTAATTTCAGAAAAGGACTCCATGAAGAAGGAAGGAAAATGTACCTTCAGTCAATGGAGCAGTCAAAGTCAATAAACAACGAATACTATAATTGGCTCGCTTTACTGAATTACGCCAGGGAAGAGATTATGATAAATTCTGAACACGTAGATGATATTATTGAACTGGTTGCTAAAATCCCAGACTCCTCCGAGGATGCTGATATTAGAAATCTTAAGAAGGAAGTACTAGAAAAGTATTCAAAGGTGAAACAATGAGGTTCAGCGATACGAACTCATGCCACCTCAAACCGCCTCTTTGAAACTGATGTGCAAATCCCCTCTTTTAGAAAAAATTAATTGAGTCTAGAGGCAAAGCGTCATATCTGGACACTACGGAGAATCTATGAAGGTATACTTCTGCTATCTGGTAAAGTCAACTCAAAAAGCAAGCGTTGATAGAGCGGATAAATTCTGCTATTTCTACAAAATTGAGATTTAAAACCCTATTCAACTATGATGGAAGACGGCTTCTGCGGTTAGCCATCATTACTTTTGGATTGTT
>CAYUJK010000173.1:0-7829 GCA_964444895.1 uncultured Roseivirgaceae bacterium | reverse complement strand
AGGTGTTTGATCACGTAACTACGAATGCCTGGAATTGGTCGTTCGTGCCCTTTACGTTTTCCAATTCGCTGAAGAAACACACCGGCAAATTCCTGGTGAAGAATTATAGGGAATTCATTGCTTCGCAGGAGGAAACCTGGAGAAAAGATATTGAAACGTTGGGCACGGTGGACTATGAAGGAATTCACGCACGTAAAAGCAAGATATATACAAATTACCGCTTTCCCAGCCTGATGCCCGATGGTTCGTTGCTTGCCTTGAAAGATGGGCTTGCCGATATTCAAACTTATGTAAAAATCGACAAAGACGGGAACGAGAAGAAGGAGTTTGTTCCGGGCTTTATCAATCCCTCAGGACGGATATCTACGAATGGCCGCCAGTTAGTTTGGAATGAATTCAGGCCCGATCTGCGCTGGGATGCCCGGATGTATTCCAATATCAAGCTTTATGATTTTGAAACCGGCAAAATTGAGAAAGTAACGGGTAAGGGCCGGTATTCATCGGCAGCCATTTCACCAGACGGAACTAAAATAGCGACCATCGAAACCGACGAGGCCGGCAGGCATCGCTTGAAAGTGCTGAAGCGTTCCGGCGAAGAAATGCACCGCTTTGAAGACCCGGAGAATGCTTTTTACCTCATGCCCGATTGGGATATTGAAGGCCGCACTATCGTGGCAGTGAAGTTGCTTGGCCATCAAAAATCTGTGGTGCGTATTGATCCTGAAAAGAAAACGGAAAACGTAGTTTTCGAAGCAGGGGATGAAAATATTGGCTACCCGAAGATTTACCGCCAGTATTTATTTTACAATTCGCCTTACAATGGTATTGATAACATTTACCTCTATGACCTGGAAAGCAAAAAGCACTACCAGGTCACTAATGCCCCGTACGGAGCTTTCAATCCTGAGTATGACCCGGAAAACCAGGTATTGTATTTCAATAATTACCAGGCCCTGGGGTTCGAGGTGTCTCGGCTGCCCATTAATCTGCAAGCCCTTGAGGAAAAGAAAAGGGTAAAAGTGCTGCGCAATGAATTGGTGGAAACCCTTACCCGGCAGGAAAACCACGAACAACCCCTGGAAGAAGTCACCGATTATCAATTTCCCATAGAAAAATACCCTAAACTAAAGGGAATGATTAATCCGCACAGTTGGGGCGTTACGCTCGGCGCAAATGAAAGTGAGTACAACGTCTTCGTGGCGTCCAAAGATGTGATCAGCACCACACAGATCAACGGCGGTTACACGTACAACCTCAATGAAAATGCAGGAAGATGGGACGCAAGCGCCACCTACCAGGGATGGTTTCCCATTGTCGATTTTAACTTTTTGCAAGGGGAAAGGCGGGTGGTGGAAGAGCTGTTGGATACTGCCCGAGGATTTCGCTGGGACGAGTCGGCCCTGGAATTGGGAATAAGGCTGCCTTTTACTTTCACCAACAGCAAATACAGTGAGGGACTTACCCTGGGTGCTAAGGGAGGATTTCATTTGGTGAAAAATTACCCACGGGGCTATCCACACGAGCCCGACCTGTACCAGCGCGAGGGCAATCTCCATTCCCTTAACCTGAATGCGTCGTACGCAAGGATGTTAAAAAGGAGTCCAAGGGACATCAACAGTAAGTTCGGACAGCGGCTCAGTATCTACCTATTCTCGACTCCTTATGGCGGCGATTACCAAAGCACCCTTTTTGCCGCGGAGGGTACGCTGTATTTTCCGGGACTATTCAGGCACCATTCCCTGTTTTTCCGGGGTGGCTACCAATGGGAAGACAAGCAAAATTATACCTTCCGCAGTCCCCTGGTTTTTCCACGTGGGCATATCTATGCATCTTACGATGAGTTTTATTCCTTCTCCGCCAACTACACACTTCCGCTGTTTTACCCCGACCTTGGCATAGGTCCTTTCCTCTATATCCAGCGCGTTCGAGCCAATGTGTTTTATGACTACGGTCGAGGCGTTCGGGATAGTTTTTTTCCCGTGCTTGATTTGGAAAAAGAATACCATTCGGTAGGTGTGGATTTGATGTTTGATTTCAACGTTATGCGCTTCCTGCCTCGCATTTCGATGGGGGTAAGAAATGTGTACCTGCCGGAAACAAAGGAGATTATCACTACATTTCTGATTGGCAGCTTGGGAAATTGAGTCGGTTGAGCTTGCCTGCAGGTCAATTAGGCTAAACAATAAGCGGCTATAACCAGCTAACAAACTTTTCCCAACAACATTCTTTACTTATCGTAGTTTTAATTATACATTTGATAAATACTTTAGGGGTGTCCCGCTAACTAGCGGGACTGAGATTATACCCTCGGAACCTGATCCCGGTAATTCGGGCGAAGGGAAAAGTGAAAACTTCTCACCTTCACAGTTCATCCCGGATTTTAAAATCAAATCGACATCATAAGGATGCTGAAATGTTGTTCATTTAAAAAAATGAAATATGCAAATCACACTAAATGATAAAAGCATTGAACTGGATGACGCCAGTGTTTCCCTGGCGCAGCTCTTCGAAAAATTTAAGATCAGTTCTTCCAATGGAATAGCTGTGGCTGTCAACGAAATGATCATTCCCAAAAAGGAATGGGCTGCCTATTCCATTCATGAAAAAGACAAGATTTTAGTGATCACCGCCACGCAGGGAGGATGATAGTTAACTAAGTTGATTAAGTTGATTGGGTAATTGGTTGTAATCGGCTTGAGATTTAGAAACCGGCAACAAGCAACCTGTAACCAGTAACATGTAACAAATAAAAAAGAAACATATCATGCCAAGAGTAGAAAAAATCCCGGATCAGGGCGTCATTACGCGAGATCCATTCCCCAATTCGAAGAAAATATACGTGGAGGGCAACATCTATGACATTAAGGTGGCCATGCGCGAAATATCCCTGAGCGACTCCGTTCAGAAATTTAATCCATCGGCGCCGGTGGAAAAGAATCCGCCGGTTACGGTGTACGATACCAGCGGGCCATACACCGACCCAAATGTGGAGATCGACGTGCGGCTTGGCCTTCCCCGCATCCGCGAACAATGGATTAAAGACCGGGAAGACGTAGAGGAACTAGACCAGATCAGCTCGGCCTACGGACAGAAGAGGCTGCACGATTCCGCATTGGATGAACTTCGTTTTGCCCATCTGAAACGTCCCCTGCGGGCAAAATCGGGCCACAATGTGAGCCAGATGCATTACGCAAAAAAAGGCATTATCACCCCGGAAATGGAGTACATCGCCATCCGCGAAAATCAACGGCTGGAAGAATGGCAGGAACTGGTGAAACAACACCCCGGCCAGAGCTTTGGGGCCAACACACCTAAGGGAAAGATCACACCGGAATTTGTGAGAGATGAAGTGGCAAAAGGCAGGGCCATTATCCCCTCAAACATTAACCACCCCGAGACGGAGCCCATGATCATCGGCAGGAATTTCCTGGTAAAAATAAATGCCAACATCGGCAATTCTGCTGTTTCGTCAAGCATAGAAGAAGAAGTGGAAAAGGCTGTGTGGGCCTGCCGCTGGGGAGCGGATACCATCATGGACCTTTCTACCGGAAAAAACATACACGAAACCCGCGAGTGGATATTGAGAAACTCACCTGTGCCGGTAGGAACGGTGCCTATTTATCAGGCACTCGAAAAAGTAGATGGCAAGGCCGAAGAGCTCACCTGGGAAATGTACAGGGACACACTGATAGAGCAGGCCGAGCAGGGCGTTGACTACTTCACCATCCATGCGGGAGTGCTGCTTCGCTACATTCCGTTGACGGCAAAGAGAGTGACAGGAATCGTATCAAGAGGAGGTTCTATCATGGCGAAATGGTGCCTGGCGCATCACAAGGAAAGTTTCCTCTATACCCATTTTGAAGAAATTTGTGAGATCATGAAAGCGTACGACGTGGCCTTTTCACTGGGTGATGGACTGCGCCCCGGCTCATTGGCCGATGCAAACGACAGGGCCCAATTTGCGGAGCTGGAAACCCTGGGAGAACTGACGCATATTGCCTGGAAGCACGATGTGCAAACGATGATCGAAGGCCCTGGCCACGTGCCCATGCACATGATCAAGGAAAATATGGACAAGCAACTGGAAGTGTGCAAGGAAGCGCCTTTTTATACACTGGGACCTCTGACCACAGATATTGCGCCGGGATACGACCACATTACCTCAGCTATTGGCGCGGCAATGATCGGCTGGTTTGGTACGGCTATGCTGTGCTATGTAACACCGAAAGAACACCTGGGTCTTCCTAATAAAAAAGACGTGAAAGACGGCGTGATCACCTACAAGATCGCCGCCCACGCCGCCGACCTGGCCAAGGGGCACCCGGGCGCACAACACCGCGACAATGCATTGAGCAAGGCCCGCTTCGAGTTCCGCTGGGCTGACCAGTTCAACTTGTCGCTTGACCCTGACACCGCGCGCGAGTTTCACGACGAAACCCTGCCGGCAGAGGGTGCAAAAGTGGCGCATTTCTGCTCCATGTGCGGTCCGAACTTTTGCTCCATGAAGATCACGCAGGACGTGCGAAACTACGCCGAAGAGAACAACCTCACCGAAGAAGAGGCCCTCGAAAAAGGCATGGAACAAAAATCAGAGGAGTTTAAAAAGAAGGGGTCGGAGATCTACCTTTAGTTCAAGCAGCAGTTGGCAGCAGCAGGAGGCAGTCCACCGAACCGTCATTGTGAGGAGGCCGACGTTAGGAGGCCGACGTGGCAATCTCGTGAATGAGAGCACTGACAATGGAGTACCTTATCGTGCAATAGTAGCAGTATGGAGAAAGGCAGGAAGTTAAAAAGTTAAATCAGTTCCGAACACTGAATACCGATTGCAAAAACTAGCAACCTGTAACAAGCAACATGAAAATAACACTAATCACTCCACCGGAGACTGTAAACGAGGAGATGGAAACCATCAGGGCTATCTTTGGGGAAGGGCTTGACAGGTTGCATTTGAGGAAGCCGGGATGGCGGCGGAGTGAGTGGGATAAATACCTGGAAAAGTTTCCACTGTACCTGCTGCCCAAAACCTCCATTCACGGTCAGCCGGAGTTGGCGCTGAAGTACGGAATAGGGGGCTTACATCTCAGTTTCGGGCAGGAAGCCGCAGAAATTCCTGCGGGTTGGACAGGAACCAGGAGTAAATCGGCTCACAGTTTCAAAGAAATAGAAGGCAGGAAAGGCCAATTTGACTACTTCCTGCTGAGCCCCATTTTCGATAGCATTTCCAAAGAAGGGCACCGGGGAAAGTTTGAAATGGAGGAGTTGAGAGAGTTTTTGCAACAGGATCGAACCTATCAGGTGGTCGCTTTGGGAGGAATAAAACCCGATAACATCCGGCAGGTAAAAAGTGCTGGATTTGAAGGCGCGGCATTGCTCGGTTACATCTGGCAATTTGCCACTGCAGAGGCGCGAATTGAGGCATTTAAAAAAATAAAACATGCTGAAACGAATCTTTAGAAGTCCGGTATTTCAGCGCTTTCGGCCGGGGCGCAAACTTCAGCCGGAAAAATATGTGCTGAGCATAGCCGGTTTTGATCCATCGGGTGGGGCGGGCGTGATGGCCGATGCCAAGGTATTTGAGCAGCTTGGCATCGGTGGACTGGGTGTTACTACCTGCATTACCTACCAGAATGATGAGGAGTTTACCGGTGTGAAATGGCTTTCAAAAAAGGAAATCCTGGATCAATTGATCCCCTTGACGAAATTTCGGGTAGAAGCGGTGAAAATTGGATTGGTGGAAAACCTTGAGGTACTACAGTGGCTCTTGCCAGAACTAAAAAAGCATTGGAAAAAAACGAAGATCGTCTGGGATCCCATTTCCAAGGCTTCGGCTGGGTTTACGTTTCATCCGGCTATGGACCGGAAAATACTTCAGCAGATTTTGAAAAAGGTGGAATGCATTACGCCAAACCTGGAAGAAGCAGAATTAATGGGACAGGGGAGTGCGATGGAAAACGCCCTGACGCTAAGCAAAAGTTGTTTTGTATTGCTGAAAGGAGGCCACGCCACCCAGGACGCCAATGATGTATTGCTTAGAAAAGGAAAAATAGTTGTGCAGTTTCCGCAGGCGAAATTGGAAGGAGTGAACAAACATGGCAGCGGTTGTGTATACGCCAGCGCCTTAGCAGCGACACTCGCCAAAGGCGCCAGGATCGAAGACGCCTGCCTGGACGCGAAAGACTACACCCTGGCTTTTCTGAGAAGCACAGACACTTTGCTGGGCAAGCATAAGGGCGTGGAGGTGAAAGGGTAGAAGCTGAAAGCTAAAAGCTCAAAGGAGAAAGCTGAAAGCGGCAGGAGGCAGCAGCAGGAGGCAGGAATAGAAGTTAGGAAGATGGGAAGAGCGGAAGATGGGCGGCAACAGGCAGTCAAGGTCAGACGAAGCAAAGCGGAGTGAGACCGGGACGAAGAGAAAGAGTCGAAAAGCCACTGTGAGAAGGAAGTTGAGAATACCGATAGCTATCGGTAGGGAAGAGCCGAAAAGCGGTAGTTCCCTTTACCGTCATCGTGAGTCGGGACATTTTTGCCAAAACGGACAAATTAGGATGACGTTGACATTTGTCAGACCATCACGCTGAAGGCGTGGAATGTTTATAGACATACGGTCGTGCATGGTGGGTACGACCCCGACGGGGTCGAATCCTTGCAATTGCCTGTGAGCTATAAACGTTGGAATCCTTCTGATTCGAAAAGCACGATATACGTGATCGGTAACGAATCTGCCAACTGGCGGAGGAGTGTGGCAATCTGACAAATGGAAGTACTCCCTGGCTGATACCCAATTAGCTTTGAGGAAAAGCTGGTTTGGAAAGAATATTTGCCTGGTCACCCCGACGAACTCGCCTGACGGCAAACAGACTTTGAACTCGAAAATACATGATTGAAAAACTACACTATATCACCCAGGGAGACATTGAAGGCTACAGCCACACTGATCTGGCGAACATCGCTTGCCAGAACGGCGTGAAGTGGGTACAATTGCGGATGAAGGATGTGAGTTATGAGGAGTGTCTGGAAGAAGCATTAAAAGTGAAATCCATTTGCCAAAAATACAATGCCCGGCTTATTATCAATGATAATGTGAGCATTGCCAAAGAAATAGAAGCCGATGGCATTCACCTGGGGAAGGAAGATATGGACCCGCTGGAGGCCAGGCGGATTTTAGGAGAATCCCGGATCATTGGGGTTACGGCAAATACCCTTGATGATATTCGGAAGCTGAGCACAAAGAAAGTGGATTACATTGGTCTGGGGCCGTTTCGCTTCACCACGACCAAGAAAAAACTAAGTCCGGTTTTGGGAATAGAGGGGTACAGGAGCATCCTCAACGCCTTAAAATCGGAAGGGATAAATATCCCGGTCATCGCCATTGGCGGAATTAAGGCAGTTGATATCAAAGAAATTGTAAAAACCGGTGTACACGGCATTGCCCTGGCATCGGTGATCAATAAAGCCGAAGACAAAGCATCGGTAATTCAAGAAATTATAAATGAACTGAACTATGGAGAAGTTGCGCATAGCTGATAAAACATTTAACTCAAGGTTATTTACAGGAACGGGCAAGTTCAGCTCTTCGCCCCTGATGGGTGAGGCAATCATGGCCTCCGGATCAGAATTGGTAACAGTGGCGCTGAAAAGAGTAGACCTGGAAACCCGTGAAGATGACCTGCTGAAAACCCTGATGGCAAGTCACATCAACCTGCTGCCCAATACCAGTGGAGTGCGAAATGCCAAAGAAGCGGTTTTTGCCGCCCAACTGGCGCGGGAAGCGTTGGAGACCAACTGGATAAAGCTGGAAATCCACCCCGACCCCAAGTACCTGATGCCCGACC
>CAYUJK010000172.1:5863-7855 GCA_964444895.1 uncultured Roseivirgaceae bacterium | reverse complement strand
GTGGCCATTGGCTCACGATACAAAACAGGGGTAAATGTAGTCAACTGGCCCATGATGCGCGTGTTGATGTCTTTTTTTGCCAGTAAATATGTGCGTGTCGTGACGGGAATGCCGATAGAAGATGCCACCGCAGGGTTCGTGTGCTACCGTCGAGAGGTGTTGGAAACGATTAACCTGGATAAAATTAAATTTATAGGCTACGCTTTTCAGATTGAAATGAAATTCAAGGCCTGGAAGCATGGGTTCAGAATAACAGAAGTTCCCATCATCTTCATTAACCGGGAACGAGGTGTTTCGAAGATGTCTACCAAGATATTCAGTGAAGCGGTATTTGGCGTTATGAAGATGAAGTTTTACAGCTTGTTTAAAAAGTACAAGAACAGTCCCAAGTCATCGCGGTTCAGAAAAAAGGGACACGCTAATGATCTTGCCGAACTCGACCAGATAAGCGCAAGACCTAAGCAGGGATAGACACGGGACGACGCGAGCAACACCAACTGAAAGAGCTGAAAAGGTGCGGCAGCACTGGTTCTTAATTGTCCCAGTCAATCTTATCGTCAAGATCTCCCTCCTCCGTGTTGATGCTTTCCTGTATAATTAACCCCGGTTGAGGTTCGCCGCTTTCTCCATCTGACTGGGCCACCTCGTCGTCTTCGGGTTCTTCAATTTTGTTGTACTCTATCACTTTAAACTCCGTCCTTCTATTGCGCTGGTGTGCGCGCTCCCTCGCTTCCTCAGTAGGGAGCTTATCTATTTCCTCGTCGCTGATCAGCAATTGTGATTCACCGTATCCCCTGGCCACCAGGCGAGCAGCATCTATGCCCTTGGAAACGATATACTCCACGGCAGACTGTGCCCGTTTCTTCGAGAGTTCGAAATTGTAATCTGCTGTTTGCCGGCTGTCCGTATGGGAACTCAGCTCTATTTTGATCTCGGGGTTGTCCTGCAAGAGCGCCACCAACTTATCAAGCTCGGTGGCGGCATCGTCCCTGATATACCACTGATCCAGGTCGTAGTAAATATTCTCCACCACGATGGCCTTATCAAGGATGAGTCGATCCAGCTGTATTTTGGTTGAAAAAGTTTTGTTAGTGATCAGCTGCGTAAGCTCATCTTTCGGCACTGACTTCCCTTTTGTAGAGAAGTGGTTTCGATTGGCCAGGTAGTCTTCTTTTTCTGCCACAAGCCTGTAGTCTTCTTCGGGGTATACCCGGAAAAAGAACTTGCCATCGGGACCTGTTAACGTCTCACTCAGCGGTGTAGTTTCTTCAGAACTGTACAACTTAACGTACGAGCTGCTTAGAGGAACCTCGTTTTCATTCTCGTCCAGCGTATACACCGTGCCCGTGAGAAAATAGTTGACGATTTTCAGGTCAGGATCATTGTTGATAAAGGTGTATATGTCATCATCTCCCTTTCCTCCGGGGCGATTAGAAGTAAAGAACCCCCGGTTTGGCGAATAGAGGTATATGCCAAAATCGTCGCTGCTGGTATTTATGGGTGGCCCCAGGTTTTCTATTACCTGCTTGCCTCCGCGGCGGGCGGCTACGAAAATATCGAGCCCTCCCAGGCCAGGGTGGCCATTAGAAGCAAAGTACAGATCGCCGGTAGTAGCTACATGCGGGAACATCTCGTTGCCGGCAGTGTTTATCTGGCTGCCCAGGTTTCTCACATCAGTGAAGCGCCCCCTTCTGTTTCGTGAGGCAATGTAGAGGTCTGTGCCTCCATACCCCCCCTTTCGATTGGAAGCAAAGATGATGGAGTTTCCATCGAGCGAAAATACCGGACTGGAATCCCACGCCTTGGGGTCGTTAATGCGCATGGGCGTGGGCTCTGTCCAGCCGCCTCTTCTAAAGTTGGAAATGTAGAGATTTACTTCCTCCCCGTCTTTTCTCCGCCCGGAGTTTCCCTTTGCAAAGATCATTGTTTGCCCGTCAGGCGAAAAGGTAATGGTTCCCTCATTTGATATGGGGGAGTTGATACCTGAGCCCA
>CAYUJK010000172.1:0-5763 GCA_964444895.1 uncultured Roseivirgaceae bacterium | reverse complement strand
ACCATCTTGTTGAAGTTGCAAGATGAAAGCGCCATCACCAAAAAAATTATTATCGCAAAAGTCTTAGTTTTCATAGGCTTGAAGTTTAGCCTTTTTATCAACGACAAAAGTAAATATCCTAATATTAAATCAAGACACAAATTATGACAATAATGTTTAAAAGAATTATTCTCTCAAAATTAAGGTTGTCTGTTGTCGGAAAAATAACGGTCCGGCCTACGCGTCGTTGGCACACGTCGTCTTCCGCAGAGAAAATGCATTCTGTCCATGTCTCTGTTTAAAATCGTTTTTCCGAAGAAATACTTACCTTTGCAGCCTCAAAAATAAACGGAATATGGATCTGACTATTCTTACTGCTCTTTCGCCGGTAGACGGCAGGTACCGAAGACTCACCCAGGAACTGGCCCCCTACTTCTCAGAATTCGGCCTGATGCAGTACCGCGTAAAAGTGGAAATTGAATATTTTATTGCACTTGCCGGTATTCCCCTGCCTTCACTTTCCAGTTTCGACAAGAGCCGGGTAGAAGACCTAAGAGACATATACCGGAAATTTACCGAAGGCGACGCCGCTAAAATTAAGGACATTGAAAAAACCACAAACCACGACGTAAAGGCGGTAGAATATTTTATCAAAGGCCACTTCGAGCGGCTGGGGCTGGAGCAATATTCCGAGTTCATCCATTTTGGCCTCACTAGCCAGGACATTAACAACACCTCTATTCCCATGCTCACCAAAGAGGCGCTGGATTTCCTGAAAGTAAAAATAGTGGAGATCAGAGAGGCCATCAATCAGCTCGGCAATTTATGGAAGAAAATCCCCATGTTGGCTCGCACGCACGGACAGCCGGCCTCGCCCACTACCATAGGAAAGGAACTCCACGTGTTTTCAGAAAGGCTAAATAAGCAATTGCTATTGCTGGAGCAACTGCCACACAGCGCCAAATTTGGTGGTGCTACAGGCAACCTGAATGCCCATGTGGTGGCTTATCCGGAGGTAGATTGGAATGATTTTGCAGATAATTTTGTAAAAAATCATTTAGGACTGCAACGCAGCTACCCCACCACACAAATAGAGCATTACGACAACATGGCTGCACTGTTTGACGCTCTGAAAAGGATCAATACCATTTTGATTGACTTCAGCCGCGATGTGTGGCAGTACATTTCCATGAATTATTTTAAGCAACGAATCATAAAGGGCGAGGTGGGATCTTCCGCTATGCCTCACAAAGTAAACCCCATTGATTTCGAAAACGCCGAAGGCAATTTGGGCATGGCCAACGCCATTTTTGAGCATCTCGCGGCCAAGCTTCCCGTATCCCGTCTCCAGCGTGATCTTACCGACTCTACGGTATTGCGCAACATCGGCGTACCTTTTGCCCATACGCTGGTAGCGCTCGTTTCGCTACGCAAAGGCATCTCCAAGCTGGAGCTAAACGAACCTGCGCTGCAGCATGACCTGGAAGAAAACTGGGCGGTGACAGCCGAGGCCATCCAGACCATACTACGCAGAGAAGGCTACCCCAAGCCCTACGAAGCCTTGCTGCAGCTAACACGCAAAAACGAACAGATTACCGAAAGCACCATCCGTGAGTTTATCGAAACACTTGAAGTGAATGAAAGTGTGAAGGCCGAGCTGCGGCGCATCACGCCGTTTAACTACGTCGGGCTGGCCGGAGAATAGTATATTGAGGAGGATTTACGGCGGTAAAACATACGTTTTTTTCCGCTGATCTTCGCAAAATTACTTTCAGCAAAGACCACTATCGATTTTCCTCAAACTTTTGCTACTTTTACGGCTAATGAAATTGCTCCATCCTGAATTTCTATTTGGCCTGCTGGCCATTTCGATCCCCATCATCGTTCACCTTTTCAATTTCAGAAAGGCCAAAAAAGTCTATTTTTCCAATACGCGGTTTATCCGGGAAGTAAAAAAATCTACCAGTTCCAAGAGAAGGCTGAAACACCTGCTGATCCTTTTCGCCCGAATACTTTTTATTTGTTTCCTGGTGTTGGCTTTTGCCCAACCGCTGATTCCGTCGAAAACCGGTGGCGTCTCTTCCGAAAATGTGTACATCTACATTGATAATTCCCTGAGTATGACCAACAGCACTGCCCAGGGAATGACCGGCCTGGATATGAGCCTGGCTACTGTAGACAAACTGACTAACATATATCCCATCAACACCAACTACAAGATTCTCACGAACGATTTTTCACCGTTTTCCAATACGTTAAAAAATAGAGATGAAGTAAAAGAGTTAATTACGGAAATCCGCAGAAGTCATGCATCAAGGAGCCTCAGCGAGGTGTATGAAAGGCTTCATACCGGATTGCTGGGCGAAAATCCGGGCAAAAAGGAAATCTACATCATCTCCGATTTTCAAAAATCGGGACTGGGAGACCCGGCCGAAGCTCTTGCCGACACACTTAACAACATCTACCTCGTTCCTATCGAATTCCCGCAGTACGGAAATGTCTTCGTAGATACTGCTTATCTCGAAAACCCTTTCCTGATGGAAGCAGCTACAAATAAACTCAATGTAGTGCTCATGAACACCGGCCGCGAAACCATCCAGGACATGATCGTAAAGCTTTCTGTAAATGGAATCCAGGCAAGCTCTTCCAGTATCAGCATAGAACCCAATAGTTCGCAGCAGACTTCCTTTGACCTCTCTATGTCTATGGAAGCAATAAACAAAGTGGTGATCAGTTTTGAAGATTTCCCCGTGACATTTGACAACGAATTTTACCTTGTGTTGAACAAAAGCGGAAGAATCAATATCCTCGAAATAAGGGACTACACCGGAAAAACACCTGTAGAGAGCGTATATGGAAACGCGGAGCTCTTCAACTTCCGAAGCCATCATGTTAGCAACATTGACTACAGCCTTATCGACCAGTCGGATCTGGTGGTGCTTAACGGCCTTAGCACCATAGAAAATACACTGTCAGAGGCCTTAAAACGATACATTGACAAAGGAGAACATGTGATCATCATTCCGGGCAGCAACCTGGATGTGGCAGCTTTTCAGTCCATTGCCGGAGTGCCCCTGCAAAACACCAACAGGGATGAGCCCCAGCAACTGAAAGCTCCCGACATGAGCAATCCATTTTTTGCCAATATCTTTGACGACCAGGAGGGCAACATCCAGATGCCGGTAGCCAGGCCGCTCGTGCAGTGGGCCGGAAGCCGAAGAGATTTGCTTACCTTCCGCAATGGCCAAAAATATTTCTCCGAAACGCGCGAACATATTTACCTGTTTTCTGCGCCGCTCACAGAAGATTTCGGCAACATGCACCGACATGCTTTGTTTGTGCCCATTATGTACAAAATTGCCGCCGACAGTAAGGATTCCCGGTCGGATCTCTACTATCCCGCTTCGCAGGGGACTTTCAGCATAGAGATGGATTTGGCAGACAACAACTCCCTGTATAAGCTGCGAACGCAGGAGAGTGAGTACATTCCTGGTCAGCGCCTGGTGGGAAACAGGCTCCAGGTAGAAATTCCCAAAAACACGCTGGTGGCGGGTTTTTATGATTTGTACCGCGAAAACGAATACAAAAACTCCATAGCGCTGAACCTCGACAAAAGCGAATCAACTCTGGATGCCTACACGCAAGATGAGCTGGAAAATATCTATGAAGAAAGGAAAAATATTTCCATATTCAATACACTGAGTAGCGATGACGTAGAGGACCAGGTGAAGGAGCTGAAATTCGGTATTCCGCTGTGGAAATACGCTTTGCTTTTTTCTTTGCTATTTTTGCTGGCAGAAGTACTATTGATCAGATTTTTCAAGTAAAACATGAGTATACTAATAAAGTCGGCCCGGATCACAGACAGCAGATCAAAAAACCACCTTCAAACCAAAAATATCTTTATTGACGCTGCGGGGATCGTCCAAAAAATTGGCAATGAGACGCCCAAAGCCGATGTGGTGATAGAAGGTGAAAACCTGCATGTTTCTATCGGATGGATGGACATGCGCGCCAACTTCGCTGACCCTGGCCTGGAACAAAAAGAAGACCTCAACTCGGGGCGTAAGGCCGCCGCTGCAGGCGGGTTTACGGAGGTAGCGCTCATCCCCAATACTGAACCGGCCATCCAGTCAAAAAATGACGTGAGCTACATCACCTCTGGCAACGCCAACCAGCTGGTGCAGCTTCACCCCGTTGGCGCCATTACCCGGGACTGCAAAGGCGAAGACCTCACCGAAATGATCGATATGCATCAGGCGGGCGCCGTAGCGTTCTCTGACGGCGACAAACCCGTGTGGAATACCGATATCCTGCTAAAAACACTTCTTTATCTGCAAAAATTTGATGGGCTCCTGATCAACCGGCCGGAAGATAAATACCTCACTGCTTTCGGCGCTGTACACGAGGGCCTTCAAAGTACCCTTCTGGGACTAAAAGGTATGCCCGCCATTTCGGAAGAAATCATGATTCGCCGCGATCTGAAGCTGCTGGACTACGCGGGTGGCCGACTGCATTTTGCCAATATCTCCTCGGCAGAGGCGGTAAAAATGCTGAAGAAAGCAAAGGCCAAGGAAAAAAACATCACCTGCGATGTGGCCATTGCCAACCTGCTATACGACGATTCATTCCTTGAAGGGTACGACACCAACTTCAAGGTGAACCCTCCGCTGCGCGAAAAGGGGGATGTGAAAGCGCTGTTGAAAGGAGCAAAAGAGGGGCTTGTAGATGTGATCGTGAGCGCCCATAGCCCGCAGGACGAAGAATGCAAAAAACTTGAATTTGACCTGGCTGACTTCGGCATGTCTACCATACAAACGTTCCTCCCCATGCTGCTGCAGGTATTTGGTGAAGAAGGACTCCCGGAAGTTATGAATACTTTCACCATAAACCCGAGAAAAATACTCGGGCTGCCCATCCCCGAAATAAAGACAGGAGTTGTGGCAAACCTGACGGTATTCGACCCATCGGCAGAGTGGAAGTACGACGACAAAACTAATTATTCCCGGGCAAAGAACTCTCCGCTGTACGGTACTGTTGTAAAAGGAAAGGCCGTGGCCGTTATCAACAACGGAAAGTGGTGGGTGTGGTAGGCGTTTGGCAACAAAAGTCAGTTCCTCAGATTTATTTTCTGCCGGTATTTCACCCCCAACGGGGCATAAATGGCCAATAGGCCGAGGCGCAGGAGGTAGACAAACGAAAAGTTGAAAATGACAATAAAATGAAAACCTCACTCAGACTCATACGACGAACGGGACTTAAATACGGGATTTCCGGGGGCATCATCACGGTGCTTTTCATGTTCCTGATCCACAAAATGGGCAGCAACATTCTCGATCCCTCGTTCTCACTCATGACAGTACTTCTCATTGTGTTGCTTGTTATTTTTGCGATTGCCGAATACCGGCAGCGCGACCAAGAGATAAAGTTTTGGAAAAATATGACCGTGGCACTGCTAATCTACCTCATCATCGCCGTTTGCTCGTCTGCCTGCATTTACGTGATGGTAAAATATGTAGACCCGGCATTGCTGAGCAACTATGTGCAAGACAGGGTGGCCATGATGACCGAAAACAAAGATACTTTTATCGACCGCTTCGGCCAGGAAACCTTCGAATTAACCGTCGAAAAAGTAAAAAACACCAGGCTGCGCCACATCGTTTTAGACAGATTTATCAGGGATATGATGGGAGGATTATTCGTAGGCATTGTAATAAGCGCAGTTTATCACTTTATTTACAATAGAAAATCTTTTATCAACCCTAAACCCGAATAACTATGGAA
>CAYUJK010000171.1:2687-7874 GCA_964444895.1 uncultured Roseivirgaceae bacterium | reverse complement strand
AAGCTTTTGCCACAATGGCGACGACCGCATTACATTTAATTTTCCCCCTAAAAAAAACTGTATTTTACTTATTTTCCACCGGGGAGCTAAAACCAAAGAGATCCCAAAAGATCGCTTGATCAGTGATGTTTCAGGCCTGTTGGAATGGAAAACCAACGACAGGGCCATAGCCCGGTTTGCCAGCATGGGTGAAGTGGAAACTCACCAAAGTGACCTGAAAAGAATTGTGAAAGATTGGATTAAGGCTTCGGAATTAAAATAGAATCAATGCCATCTGTATTCTATCAGGCTTCTTGTGAAATCATCTTTGAAGGAGTAATCTCTATATTGTACCTGGCGTACGGTCAACTATAGAAAATCGTTTAAAAATTTTAGGAAGTGAATATGTTCAATCCCCTGGCAAGACTTGATTTGAATTTCATCAGTCAATGGCAAAAACAACACACTTTTCCCAACACACCGTTGACCCACTAGTTCTTTAATGTTGACTACAGTCAATACTTTTTCAAAAGGCGAGTGATTTTTGTTGGACTTAAGCAGAAGAACTCGCAGGATACTAGGCTAAAAAACCCTCTTTGATGCTATTTGTATTCGCTTTTAGGATAAAAACAGTGTGTTAATAGTGAAGTGAAAATGCGAACCTCTAAATAAACTTCCTCCATTGGCACAACAAATTTTCCGAAATCTCTACCGAATTTATTATTTTGATAGTCTTTAAGTGAAAGTGTAATTACCTCAACGGCAGGGTGCACAGTTTACAGGTAATTATAGCTAAAACTCTAAACACTTTTGAATGAGGCGATTGACGTACAGCCTTTTGGCCTTTTTCATCCCGTTGCTATGCAATAGTCAGCAGTTGCCTTTTAATCACCTAACAACTGAAAACGGCCTGCAAAACGGAAATATAAGGGCTATTTACGAAGACCATCAGGGATTTATCTGGATAGCGACGGAGGATGGACTCCACCGTTTTGACGGATACGATGTGAAGGTGTACCGCCACTCGGAAGGGGATACCACCAGCCTAAGCAGCAACTTCATCCTTGCGCTGTACGAAGATTCTTTCCACAATCTTTGGCTGGGCACCATCGACGAAGGCCTGTGCCTCTACAATCGAAAGAAAGACAATTTCACGACATTTACGCATCAGCCAGGTAACCCCAACAGCCTGGCAGGCAACACTGTACGATCCTTTTTTCAGGCATCGGACAAAAAAATATACGTAGGCTCCTCGGGTTTCAGCGCTATCACGTACCAAAGCGGTGAAGATCAGCCCGTGCATATCGAGAATATTTCATTGCCCTCCTGGATTACGATTGATCCCGCCACCCGCATTCTTTCTATTATCGAGATCAGAAAAGGAGTCCTGTGGCTGTGCATCAACAATTTCGGTGTAGTGGAGTACGACATTCGTGAAAATACCTTTAGAAATACGATCATAAGCGAACTAGAACAAAATATCCAAACGCTCTATATCGATAAAAAACGGAAGCTGGTATGGGCCGGAACATGGAACCACGGGTTGGTAGTGGTTGATCCTGCTACTAACCGCTATTTCTGGCACAGGCACAGCGGCGGCACCGACGAACTCCCAAGTGATCTTCAGGTAGCACAAATAAAAGGGGATCGTGAGGGAAACATCTGGATCGGTACCGATAATGGGTTGAGTTATTTCGATGCGGAGAATGATCCGTACCGGCCGGGAGGATTTGTCACCTACCTGCCGCAAAAAGACAACCCTTCGGGCATTCTTGGCTCTTCCATCAAGGCCATTTATATCGACCGAAGCGACAGGGTTTGGGTAGGGTCTTATTTCGAGGGGATAAGTGTGTACGACAAAAAATCCATGAATTTCCAATTCATGGATTTGGGGGGCCATGCAAAGCCCGAACAATCATTCCCCAATGTCACATCCATTATAGAACAAGAGCAAGGAACTATTTGGGTGGGTTGTGACGGGCTGGGCCTGTTTGAACTCACAGGTGGCTTAAAGGCCGTAGGTAATCCGGAATTTCGCCACGTTCCGCTCATGCACCCCACCTCAAAGCGCCCGATCACAAAAATAAAAACCATGGTGTCGGACATGTCCGGCAATTTGTGGATTGGAACCTGGGGAAATGGATTGATAGCTTTTGATACAAAAAATAAGAAGATCAGGACTTTCAGCAGCATTTTTCCCGGGGCGGACATCGGCAATGAAATGCTCTCTCTCTATTGCGACGAAGAAGAAATGCTCTGGATCGGCACCTTTGATCGGGGGCTGTTCAGGTATGACATAAAAAATAACCGGCTAAAAAAATATGACGCAGAAACCGACCATCAGAAAAACAAAGTAGACCGGATCTATACGATTTTAGAAGATAAAAATAAGACCCTGTGGATAGGTAAGGAAGCTGCCGGACTGAACCGTGTGCGGCCTGAAAAGGGCACCTACAAACCTGTCATAAATGAAGTGCTCGACCAGGCTTCCACTATTACCGCTTTGCTTGACGACCGGGAAGGCAACCTGTGGATAGGGGCGCTGAACAGGGGATTGGTAAAATACAATTTGAAACGCGGCGGCTGCACAGTCTATGGAGAAGAGCAAGGCCTGGCCAACAATGTGATCCACGCGATTCTGAAAGACAACACTGGAAGGCTGTGGCTCAGCACCAACCTGGGCATAAGTGTTTTCGATCCGCAAAAGAAGAAGTTTGCCAATTTCAACAAGGCCAACGGACTGGCAGGCAAGCAGTTCAATCATGGCAGCGCGGCGGAGCTTTCTGATGGAACCATGTTGTTTGGGAACACACGGGGGATTAATTCTTTTAATCCAGAGGTCTATTCCGGCAATCCGGCATTCCCAAGTGTCGTTTTTACCAGGTTTTCGCTGAATAACGTCGAGCAGTTGCCCCAACACCCGCTTTCCGTACTGGATGAATGCATCACATCCGCAAATGAGATAAAACTACGCCATTTCAATAACTCCTTTAGCGTGACGTATGCTGCCCTCGACTTCAGCTTTTCTAACCAGACAGAGTTTGCCTATAAGCTCGATGGTTTTGACCATGACTGGCAGTATGTAGGAACGGGCAGGCAGGCAGCCTATACCAATCTCGATCCGGGGAAGTACGTGCTAAAGGTAAAGGCCTCCAATATAGAGAAAGAATGGCCGGAAGAGTCATTTGACCTACGCATTCACATACTCCCGGCCTGGTGGCAAACGCCCCTATTTAAAATCAGCTTTCTTGCGGGTATCTTCGTTTTGGCGTACGCCTTTCACCGTGTTCGATTGAACTATCTCGTTCTGGAGAAGAAAAAGCTCTCTGCGCTGGTGAAAAAGAAGACAGTAAACCTTGACCGCGCCAATAAGATTTTACGGGATAAAATAGAAGAGATCAATGCCATCAATAAGATGATCCTGAAACAGAAAAAGGAGATTTCTGAGAAAAACAATGAAATTCAGGCGCAAAATGAAGAGTTGATTTCTCAAAACGAACAAATATTTGACCAAAGAGAAGAGCTGATCCGTGCCCAGGAAAAGCTAAAGTCCATTAACGACACGCTCGAAAAACTGGTGGACGAAAAGACCGAAGCCCTGCAATCTACTATTTCGAAATTGAACAAAACCGTGTTTGAGCTCGACCGGTTTGTGTACAGCGCGTCTCACGACCTGATGGCCCCGCTCAAATCCATCAAAGGACTGGTAACATTAGCAGAAATGGAACGGGATCAATCCAGGATATCGGAATACCTGCAGCACATCAACATAAGCATCCTAAAGCTGGAGGAAGTCATTAAAAGCCTGGCTGAATATTCCCGCAATACGCACGAGGAATTTAATTTCCAGCATATAAACCTGTACGAACTTGTCTCTGAAGTGAAAAGCGAACTGGCCTTCCTGCCCAATGCGTCCCGGGTAGCACTAAACAGCCGATTTAGCCAGGACACCATGGTGCACAGCGACCGTACCCGGCTGAAAATTATACTGCACAACCTGGTCAACAACGGAATCAAATATGCCGACTTCGAGAAGAAAGCCGAGTTGAATATCGACGTCAGCGAAACGGCTGATCAATGGAAGCTGACCGTTTCTGACAACGGCGTAGGCATTGAAGAAAAATACCTCTCGAAAGTATTTAACATGTACTTCCGGGCTACAGATGCCGGCGGCGGCTCGGGTCTGGGGCTGTTTATTGTAAAGGAAGTGGTGGACAAATTAGGAGGCTCCATCCGCGTGAAATCGGAAGTGGGTGAGGGCACAACGTTCGTGATCACACTGCCCAAAAGGGTCGTTAGAAAGCGGTGAGGCGGGAGCGAAGGAATGATGGAGGGAGGGAAGGTTGGAACAATGGAATGGTGGAAGAGTGGAATATTGGAATGGCCAATTGATTGTCGTACGACTTTAGTCCACGGCCTGAAGATGCAGCTAAACTGATTCAAGAATAGCAGTAGATGCAGTTGAATATTTACATGCAGCCTCCCCACCGATTTCGAGATTTTAACGGATTGTTTTGTATTATTAGGGGTAGGCTTAATTTATGGAACAAGTCAAGGTCGGCTACGACCGGAATCGGCCAGACAATTAGGATACTTATGTAAATTTGATACTGTGAAACTAATTGACCAACATGTTGAAGAGCTAAAAAAAATGTGTGATAGAAATTATGTAGCGAAGCTTCAAGGTATTCGGGTTATGCTCCATAGTCAATAATTTATCTCAACTAATTGAACTAAATTTATTTTGGAAGCTCTATCTCACCCAAAAGCCGATTAAGATTAGCCCAAAAATGAAGCACCAAAACATCGAACAGAAGCTTAATCAGAAGAATACCCGGCCCACGAGTATGCGAATATTGGTGTATGACTTTCTGGCGGCACAATCGGAGGCGATGTCCCTTGCCGATATCGAAAACCACTTAGAAAAGACTGACAGAATCACGCTTTACCGTACGCTGAAGACATTTGAGGAGAAAGGCATTGTACACAGTGTGCAGGAAAATGCTACCACCAAATACACCCTTTGTGCCGATGGCTGCGACGAAGACACGCACCGGGATTGGCACCTGCATTTGTATTGTAAGATGTGCAAAAAGACCACGTGCCGGGAAGACTTTGCACTGCCCGATATGCCGGCCACACCTTACCGGATTGATGAGGTGCGTTTTTTCGCCAAAGGCATTTGCGAGGACTGCCTGAACGAAGGTT
>CAYUJK010000171.1:0-2587 GCA_964444895.1 uncultured Roseivirgaceae bacterium | reverse complement strand
GATGAGGTGCGTTTTTTCGCCAAAGGCATTTGCGAGGACTGCCTGAACGAAGGTTTGCAATAGCATTGCACTCCTGCGTTGTGCACCTTTGTCAGAAAAAAGTCATGACAGAATTTTTGAAAATTTTCCTGCCGGCCTATTTCGTGGTCTATTTTGCCATCGCCTTCGTGATCAAAAGTGTAGTGGTAGCCAAAAGAATTGGGAAAAGTCCGCTTGTATTACCCAAAGACGACAGCGCGTACGGACTCATTGGCGTGTATTTCAAACTCACGCTCGTGGCTCTTTTTGGCTACGTATTGCTCTATGCGTTTGCCCCGGAATGGCACAACCATTTCTTGCCCATAGAGGTTCTTGCACATGCAGCGGTCCGATATTCGGGACTTGGACTTTTGGCCATTTCGCTGATTTGGACGGTGGCGGCGCAAGGGCACATGAAAGATTCCTGGAGAATCGGGATCGACACAGAAAGTGAAACCGAGCTCATCACCACGGGTCTGTTTCGCTACTCCCGAAACCCGATTTTTCTCGGCATGATTGGCAGCCTGACAGGACTTTTCTTCACTACTCCCAATGCACTGACGGCGCTTTTTCTCGTCCTGGGCTATGTGCTGATCCAGGTGCAGGTTAGACTGGAAGAGGAATTTCTGCAAAAACAGCATGGAGAAGTCTTCCTGGCCTATAAAAAGAGCGTGAGAAGGTGGCTGTAGGGGGAATGGGGATGATTATAAGAATATATGATTCAATACGAATGAATAAAGTCATTCAACAGTATTGAATGACTTTATTGTTTAATAGAGTTGTTTTCCTTCTCTCTGCTACCCAAACTGGCCTACCACATATTTCCCCGGTTCGTGGCGGAACACCTTGTTGATGCGGTTCCAGGCGTTGATGTTCGTGATGGCCAGGGTGATCACGGCAATTTCCTGCTTGGAGTAGAAGGCGCTGAGGCTGCTGTACAGCTCATCATCGATGTCCCTGGTGCTCGCCAGCGTAAGCGCCTCGGCGAAGGCGAGCACTACCCGTTCCTGTTCGCTGTAGAAGGGGCACTCCCTCCAAGCCGCCAGCGAGTGCAGCCGCAGCTCGGTTTCTCGCAGGTGAAGGGCCTCTTTGTGGTGCATGTCCAGGCAGAAGGCGCAGCCGTTAATCTGGGATACCCGGTACTTCACCAGCTCTAATAGTTTCAAATCCACACTCGATTTTTTCACGTAGGCTTCCGTGCGGTTCATGCCCTCCATCAGCTTTGGGTCATGGTCCTGGTAAGCGATTCTCTCTGTCATTTTGCTTTTCGTTTTTATGGATAATTAATTTCAGCATTAAGACACTACAGCTGTTTTTTTCGTGACGGTTTGGTGTAGTGTTAAGAAGGGATTTTTCGGATGGGCGAAAAAAACGGTCTGACGGTTTATCACTGTGTAAACCTAACTAAGCTTTATTACCTGAACCGTCTGACCGTTATCCCAGTTGACCGACATTAGGGCTTTACAGCCATTGCCTCTACCTCAAAAAGCATTTCATCCAGCGCCAGCCGGGTCACGGGAATCAGCGTTTGAGCAGGAAACACTTTATCAGGCCAGATTAGCAACGACTCTTCAACGAGCACCTGGTGTTTGGCCGAGTCATAGTCCACAATGAGGGTGGTGAGTTTGGCAATGTCTTTCATCCCGAGCCCCTGGGATTCTAAAGCCTTGCGGATGTTTTCAAAAGCCTGCCGTACCTGTGCCCGGAAGTCGCCGGTGATCGCTCCCTGTTCATTTTCGCCTCCCTGGCCTGCTACAAACATGAACCCTGCTCCGGGGTTTACCCTCGCCATGTGCGAATACCCGTAAGGAGTAGGGTCGTAGAGACTTTTGGGATTTACAATCTCGAATGTTGTTTTGTCTTTTGTTTCCATGATATGTTTTTTGGAAACAGACAAATAAGGGTGGGGGAGTGTGACGTTTAGCGCTAAATATCAAATACCACAAAGTAAATAATTCCCGATTTTTATAAATCAAATTCCAAACCTCCTATGCAACGTTTAGAGTTTTGAACACCTGTCTGTCAACTGGCATGATTGATTTTTTGAATCAATGCTTTATCGGTAGAGTAAAACACTTATTACATTCATTATTTTTGATAAATTTGGGGTTTGATACCGATAACCTTGGTTAAACTTTTTGACTATGAAAAAGCAAACTTTTTTAGTTACCTTTCTTTTTATGCTTACAATCTCTACAGGACATGGGCAAATCAATTACTTCTTTGAAGTGAATGGAAATTATTCAATTATTCCTACTTATGGAATTACACTTAAGCCGCAAATTTCTGTGCCGATGATGTCTGGCAGTTCATTTTCCTATTGGCCCAATAGAGCTATTGAATCTTATGATTCAAAGCCAGGTTTTGATTTTAAACTGGGGGCTCAAAAATATGTATTTTACAAATCAAATCTTGAAACGGGGGTTTCTTTCTCCATTCTAAATTTCAAAAGAAACTATTACATAGATACTTCTGAACATGGAGATACTTCTAATGATGAAATACCAACACCATTACTTGGTTTTAATACTATGGGGGCCACTAGAATTGGAAGTATAACCATTCCATT
>CAYUJK010000170.1:0-7959 GCA_964444895.1 uncultured Roseivirgaceae bacterium | reverse complement strand
AGAATCTACATGTATTATGGCTTCTCCAATAATTGAAAGCTGAAACAATACAGCTTCATTCGTTTTGGAATCTTCACAAAATCCTCCTTCTGCTAAGCCTTCTATATAATTCTCAATTTTTGCGATGGCTTCCCATATATGCAGTAACCGCTCTCTATTCCTCTGTTCAGGTAATTTCATAAATCATTTTAGCTTCCTTTTTGAAAGTTGCAGCAACCTGTTCTTTCAGAGATGAAAAAAAGCCAATATCTACCTTTCGATTCAGCATCTTTTCCAATCGATATTGAACATCCGCAAGGTCAAAATAATTGAATTTAGCGGTGCCGTTTTCTTCTACCACAATATCGATATCGCTTCCTGGCTTATCATCCCCTCTGGCAAATGATCCAAAAATCCATGCACGCTGAACTCTTTCGTCTTTTTGAAAAAATTCCTCCATTTTTCGAATTATGGCTTTTCTATCTTCCCTATGATATCTTTGATAGGCCACTTGTTCTTCCGCTACCTTGAGGACTTCGCCTGCATATTCCTCATGTTCGATTTCTTGTAAAACCCGGTCTGTCATCCACTTGACAAGCAGTTCTTTTTTGTCAATCTCAAAATGTACCGCCAGCTTTTCAACGAGCGCTTTTTTTAACTTTCGTTGATTTCTTTCAATTTTGCTCAAAATAGCCTGATCAATATCCAAATAGGCAGCCACTTTTCTCAGAGGCTCTCCCCTGTTTTCTCTAAGCCTTCGAATATGATCACCGAACCGCTCCATTTTGACGAAATTGTTTTGACAAAAAAAGTCAAAATAATGGTGTTTTTCAAAGAGATGGACAATATTTTCTTTCACTTCAAATTAAGTTGTATTTTCATTACCCTGCATTCATACCACAATACCCGCCGATTACCGTTAACTATATATGATCGCCACAATAAAGTCCATGATACTCTTGCCTCTTTTCGTACTATTTATCGCCCAACAAGATGATGGTTTCGGGGCATTGCGCGAAAAAATGGTCAAAGGGCAAATCGAAGCACGAGGAGTGAGTGACGAAAAGGTACTGGCTGCTATGAGGAAAGTGCCGAGGCATTTATTTGTAAATAAAGAAATTCGTCACCTGGCTTATACCGACCAGGCGCTGCCCATCAACTACAATCAAACGATTTCTCAACCTTACATCGTAGCCTTAATGACAGAGGCCATAGCACCACAACCTCACCACAGGGTGCTGGAAATAGGTACCGGCTCTGGATACCAGGCAGCTGTATTGGCAGAAATCGTGAAAGAGGTGTACACCCTGGAGATTATTCCCGGCCTGGCCAAAGAAGGTGAAGCTACGCTAAAGGCCCAGGGGTATAAAAATGTCCATGTAAAAGCCTCTGACGGCTATTTCGGCTGGAAAGAACATGCGCCTTTTGACGCCATAGTGGTAACAGCCGCCACCACAGAAATACCCCAGCCTCTCCTGGATCAGCTGAAAGAGGGAGGAAAAATGATTATTCCCATCGGCGCTTCGGGGGCTGGCCAAAGCCTCACCCTGATCACCAAATCCGAAGGCAAGATTAGAAAGAAGCACTTGCTTCCGGTGATTTTTGTGCCGTTTACCAGGGATGATGAGTAACAAAAAAGTGTCCGATTCCGAAACACATCCACTCCACCAGCGAACAGGTTATTTCCCTACCAAAAAGATTGCTCAACCGTAACATTTTGAAAATCAGTTTTTTATTATTTGTGGCACACGAATCGCCAATACTGATGCTAAAAATTAAAAATTCATTGGTATGAACACTTCAAAAACGAAAAAGGGAATCCTGTTGATGTTGGTAGCGTGTTTCGCAGTAAGCAGCGCATTGGTAGCCGGCACCTCTGCCGACAACAAGACAACAGAAAAAGCGAGAGAGACCGTAGCAAATGCAAGCCCCGACGACTGGTCGGCCTATATGAAAAGCGCAGAAAAATGCATCCGGAAAGGTGTGAACCTGGAGGAAGCAGAAAAGTGGATAGATTACTCCATATCGATTTCAAAAAACGAACACAACCTGGAAGTAAAGGGTGATTTGTATATGAAAAACAACGACCCGCAACGGGCGGGCGAGTACTACCTGGAAGCGATGAAAATAATAAAGGCCCGCGATGTCAACGGAAACATCTCTGCCCTGCAAGAAAAAATGGCTAAGGTGAAAGAACATATATTTTAACCCGGATTATTCATCATAAAGCATATTTTTCAAAACAAGATTCAGGTAACAATTTGATTTCAAGTGGTTTAGATGCAGGGTTAACCCTCCCGAGAAATGCCCGGGACAGGCTGATAAGCACCCCGACAGGTGCCGGGGTGCGGTTTCGGCTGGTGACGTTTTAGTCACAGTCTGACAGCATCGTCAGACCCGTAGGGCGAAAAATTCCGTGAATTTTTCGGGTTAATATTTCCACGTGTGCATTTTAAAAATAGCTGCCTTCGGGTGGCTTTTTTTGTTTTTGCCATTCCCTATCTAAAAATAAATTCCCCTGATGTCTTGTCCTTTTCAGAAGTTTCTTTTAACATTGCAGTGTATTAGTTGATTAGTACACTAATTTGCCAAACTGGATGATACAAATTGACAATCTTTCTTTTGCCTACAGCCGGAAACATCCGCTGTTCGACGATTTGAAACTTCACCTGCCAGCCGGCAACATTTACGGATTGCTGGGAAAAAACGGGGCCGGCAAGTCCACTTTATTGAAGATCATTGCGGGATTGCTGTTTCCCCGGCACGGCGCGCTCAATGTGCTGGGCTTTCAGCCCCGCCAACGCTATCCGCAGTTTCTCCAGGAAGTATACCTGGTGACAGAGGAGTTTTACCTGCCTCCGTTGTCAGCGCAGGAATTCCTTACGCTTTACAGCCCGTTCTATCCGAGATTCAGCTACGGAATGTTTGAAGAATACATCCTGGAATTCGGACTTCCGATGGATCAAAAACTCAATTCGCTTTCGTATGGCCAGAAGAAAAAGTTCCTCCTTTCGTTTGGTCTCGCCACCGATTGCCGGGTGCTCATCCTTGACGAGCCTACCAATGGCCTCGATATTCCCTCCAAAAGTCAGTTCAGGAAGGTTGTGGCCAGCGCCATTCACGAAGAACGCAGCTTTATCATTTCCACTCATCAGGCGCGCGACATCGAAAACATTATCGACCCTATTATCATCATGGACGAAGGCAAGGTCATCTTTTTCCAAAGCTACGAAGAGATCTCCCGGAGGCTGTCCATTTCCCGGCTACCCGAGCTGCCTGAGGGCGGCGTGGTATATGCCGAGTCTTCATTGGGAGGGCACACGGTGGTGATGGAAAACACTTCAGGTGACGAGACCAACATGAATTTGGAGCTACTGTTTAACGCTGTCATCAGCAACAAAGAACAAATCCGTGAAATTTTTAATCGTTGATGCCATGAACCTGACGAATCATTTAAACTTTGCGAGCCTTTGGTTGCTGATGAAAATGCAACTATTCAGAAGCCGAAAAGGCATCCTGATGACCCTGGTAATTGTATTTGGAATTTCCATTACCGGCCTGCTGTTAGAAACCTACTTTGATCACAAAAAGGTGGTTCATACCCATGACGAAGGCTATGCGTTCGTGCTGCTGGTTACGGGATTTATCTTCAGCAGTATGGCTTTTCAAGACCTCGGCCATTCGCTGAAGCGGTTTTATTACCTTATGCTTCCGGCTTCGGCATTCGAAAAGTTTTTGAGCGCATGGCTGCTCTCTTCCGTAGGGTGGACCATATTATTTACCATTTTCTTTACCATTTATGCCTATATCGCCAACGTGATAGGCGGCCTTTTTTTCAGCCAGGTAGATTTTAGGCATTTTCAACCTTTCAGCGAGGCTACCTTCACCACCTTCCGGTACTACTTTGTGTTGCAGGGTATCTTCCTGGTGGGGGCCGTGCATTTCAGGGGGTATGTACTTCCGAAAACGCTTTTTACGCTGATACTCGCAGCTGCCGGTCTGGCGGCTATCGGGTACCTGGTAATGGCAGACATCATCCACTCCGACACCGAGTGCACGGAAGGCCCCGATGCTCTTCTGAATTCAGCATCGCATAGAGTATGGCAGTTGGCAAAGTGGTTGTTTTGGTGGACACTGGCGCCATTGTGCTGGGTGGCCACTTATTTGGGTATCAAAGATCAGGAGGTGTAGTATGGAATTTAGTGATAATCAACCCATTTACCTGCAAATAGCAGATCACTTTTGCGAGAATATTTTGCTCAAAAAATGGAATGCCGGCGACCGCATTCCCTCGGTGAGAGAAATGGCAGTAAACATAGAAGTAAACCCTAATACAGTGATGAGAACCTATAACTACCTGCAAGAGCAGGGCATTATTTTCAACAAAAGAGGCATTGGGTACTTCGTGGCCGATGATGGCTACGAAAAAACCAGGGTCCTGCGAAAAGCCGACTTTGTCAACCAGGAATTGCCTTCCGTTTTTAAGCAGATGCAGTTGCTGAATCTCACCCTGGAAGATGTGAAAGAATATTATCAAAAATACCTGGCACAGCAAGGCAGTGCGGGTACAAGCAAATAAACCTGATACTAACACGAATGAAATATGCGAAGCAGTAAAAAAATATTGGTAACCGTAGCAGGCGTAGTCATTGCACTATTTGTAGTGGGCCTTATGGTACTACGGCAAGACGTGACCACGCTGCTGAGAAAAGCCGAGTTGGCCAACAAGTACCGGGAATTTCCGGTAGATAAGTTTGAAAAGCTGAGCTTCACCGGAAATTGGGAGGTAAAAGTAAAACAAGGAAGAACCCACAAGGTGGAGATTGAAATAGAGGATGGCAGTGACTTTTCTCCCCGGCTGACCCAAACGAACAATGCCCTGTATTTTACCATCGAGGGCGATACAGCCGAGGCCAAACTCCTCACCACCAGAGCCCGAATTACAGCCCCCTGGCTTTTGGACATAAAAGCCGATGGAAAATCGCAGATCGTCATTGAAGATTTTGACTCTGATACCCTGTATGTGGAGTTGGAAAACGGCGCCACATTCGCCGGAAAGAACAACTATTTTACCCACCTGAGTTTCAAAACGGTGGGCAACTCGTTTGTGCAATTGATAGACAACGTGCAAAACTGATCCCGTGTGTCAAAAAGAAGAACACATCGGCCATATACTCTCTGTTAATTGTCAATAAAACCAGAATCAAATTGTTTCACTTTAACGCTATATTATCATGAATGCAACAGTAGAAAAACCCCGGAAAAGTGTTTCCTCACCCAGTTGTGTGTATGTCTTGGGAATAGTGGGAGCAGCCATCTATTTTATCTCAAACGCCACTGGCTTTTGGATGGGCGTTTTGGGGTTTCTTAAAGCCCTGGTATGGCCGGTGTTCTTTGTGTACGAGGCATTTCAGCATCTGGGTATTTAATATGCTCAAGACTCAGTCAAATCAAACGCTTTTAATTATGCAGGTATTGATCTTCAAAACGGATATCAAAACAAAGAAGAAGGTAAACGCAGTGAAGCCAGTACTGAACGGCCATCCGGCGATCTATGGGTGGTCGGTAGATACACAAGACATTGACAATGTACTGCGTATAGAAGCCTCGGGAAAACTGAAAGAAAGCGATGTCATCAACATGGTGGCGCCCTGCGGTTTTAGCTGCGAAGTGCTCCCCGATTAGCCGCCTTTTCGGTCAGATTTTCCGGGGCTCGCCATGCCCCGTTGCCCCTGACTTTTTCCTGATTTCCCTTCACACGGGAACTCGATACTCATCTCACATCCTGCCCGTTGGTGTTCGGAATTGATACAGCCGATGTCATCAAAGCGGACACAATTAATATTCCTTTGCTCAAATCCAGTTATTTAACATTTTGATTTACAGACAAATACAAAATATGGCACAAAGGATGGGCAAGAATTTCCGCTTCTATTGTATTTGGATTATCTAAACTTAATTTATCATGTACACCGTAAACACCAAAAAAGTGATCGCCATGGCATTTATAGCCATAGCCATTTCTTCAGCCTACACATTTGCCAGGCAGAATGACGACAAAGCCATCCTGAAAGCGCGCGAAGCCGTGCAAAATGCAAGCCCCGACGACTGGCATACATTGGCCAAAAGTGCCGAGAAATGCCTGAATAAGAAAGCCAACTTAAAAGAGGCTAACGAGTGGATTGAAAAGTCGATCGAGATCAAACCTACGGTCTACAACCTCGGTTTGAAAGGCGACTACTACATGCTGAATCAGCTGCCCGAAAAGGCGCTTGAGTACTATGTAAAGGCAATGACCACCGCCAAAAGTGAGAATGTAGACTCGGATGTGTCTGATATACAGAGGAAAATAGCGCAGATCACCAACATAGGCGGGTAATATCTCCCGTAATTCTTACACATTTGCAAGCCCGCCGGGCAGGTTCTATTTAGTCAGCATCCTGATAACAGGTTCGTGTTGAGGATACATGGCGAGTAGCTCTTGCCGGGAGGGCATTTCAAAATCCTGAAAGTCAAAACCCGGCGCCACGGTACACCCTGCCAGGGTATAGCCCTCCCCATCAATAACGGCCCCAAACCAGGTGTTTCGCCTAATGGTTATCTGAGGCTTCTCTCCCTTAAAAATATCCAATCCCAGCTTTTCTACGTGCAATTTTCCACTTTCGTCAATTTGATACAAGCTCAGTGAATTACCGCAGTAGTAGTGCCACGTTTCGTCCGACTGTATACGGTGCAAAGCCGAAATGCTGTCGTCAGTAAGCATAAAGTAAATGGACGTTGCGAATGCCCTGTCCCCGGCAAACCGCGACGGAAGGTGATTGTGTGCGATGTGTTCATCCGAACGGTACAACTCGCGGTAGTAGCCGCCTTCCGGGTGCTTTTTCAATTGTAATATTTCTATAATTTCTCCCGCTTTTAATTCATTCATACTTATTAGCTTTGACAAATGTATAAGTTGTTCATTAGTAAGCTGTAAATACCCTAACAAAATCCGAACTGCAATGCCCCAAGACATTATGGACTCCGAATATCTCGAAAAGCTGAGCCATCTCAAAGACCTTGTTAAACTATCGCAAATAGATGGTGAAGAGTCGCACATGGAGATGAACTTCATCAACTCCGTAGCTGACAGGCTGGGTGTAGAGCGCAGCGACATCGACAAAATAAAGTCGGGTGAAATAGAGATCAAATTTTCTACGCCTAAATTTGAAAACCAGGTGATCGAACAGTTTCATCGGCTCATCTTGCTGATGGGCATCGATAAAATGATCACAAAAGACGAGATTAATTTTTGCTTTGAACTCGGAATACGCATGGGCCTGAACTACAACGCCATCACCGAGGTGCTCCGAAAGGCCGTAATCAGTCCGGCACACCTACTTCACAAAGACGAAATAGAAGGGATTTTTAAGAAATATTCCAACTAAAAGCGAAATACGAAGTACACGAATAGGGCTATCCACATCGCCACCTGAAAATTCCAGGCAATATTTTTCAGTTTCATCAGCAGGGCCTCATAGGAGTTGGTCACAAACACCAGCATTTTCACGGGGTCTTCCATAGAATTCACAACCCTGAAGAGCAGCCATATCAGGAACACCACGCACATTACCAGGTGAAATAGGTGATAGCTCACCAACAAAATGAAATAGGAGCTGAATTCTTGTGATACGGCACTGGCATCCGAAATTCGGAACATATACACGGCCACCATCTGAGCAGCAATAAACAGAGTGCTGAGAAACAACACGGCGTAGTAGTTCTTTTTCAATTTCAGCAGCTTTTCTTCTTTGTAAAGCTGGGCCTGGTGTCGGGTAAAAATCAACGTGCCAAATAGCAACAGCGTAGCCAGCATAAACACATCAGGTAGATCAAAGTGGTGAAGTTCCCTTTCCTCGCCGGCAATTTTGATTTCCAGGCTGAACACCAGAAACACCATGGTAATAGCGCTGACGAAGTTGAACAGATACAACAAGCTTT
>CAYUJK010000169.1:0-7964 GCA_964444895.1 uncultured Roseivirgaceae bacterium | reverse complement strand
GCAAATAGTTGGTGGTACTCTGGATAAAGGCAGGCACGAACGTTAAGCCTTTGACATAGGTCCTGTTGTATGACATATTCAGGTTGTAATTCAAGTTGTGATTGCTGCCCGGCAGGCCCAGCATGTCAAGTAAGTCGACGATTACCTGACCCGATCCTAAAATACGATCAACCTTTGCATTCCGCTCAAGCAAGTTGTTGGTGAGTAGCACGTTTGTTACACGCAGGTCTCCATGAATATTATCATAGTAGGTGCCGTAGCCGTAAGAGTCGTATGTGTATTCCGATGCAGCCGAAATCCTGTCATCAAGCACCCAGGTCGAGGGATCGTATGCCTTGATGGTTGGCGGGGTAATCAACGCCGAAGCCATCACCGGGAACTGGGCGCCATACAGGCCCTGTACGAACTCGTTGGCGTTGCTGAGCGCCATATTGTCCTGGTCGCTGCGACTGTACACCAAGCCTGTTTTGAGTGTGATGAACTTCGCCTCCATGGTGTTGTTTAGCCTTGCCGTGTATCGTTCCAGGTTAGGGCCGGCCCCTTCAATGGTTCCTTGCTGGCTGAAGTAATCCAGTGAAAGGTTGTACGTATTCTTTTCTCCGCCTCCGGAGAGGTTGATGTTGTGGTTTTGCCGAACACCTGTTTTGAACGCTTCATCCTGCCAGTTGGTATTCACTTCATTTGGGTCGATGTAGTTCGGGTTTGAAGGATCGTATCCGGCGGGAACGTTAAGGCCACTGTTTTGGTAGGCCATGGTGATGTATTGACCATATTGCTCAGAATCCATCACTTCATAGATACCACGAGGCACCTCGTCAATCCCAACATAGCCGCTGTAGTCGATCCTCATTGGTTGGTTCTTTTTGCCCTGCTTGGTGGTGATGATCACCACACCGTTGGCTGCGCGCGCCCCGTAGATAGCGGCAGCAGAAGCGTCCTTAAGCACTTGAAGCGATTCGATATCGTTGGGCGAAAAGTCGCGAATGGTTTCTAGTATTACCCCATCGACGACGTAGAGCGGCGAAGTATTGCCGAAGGAACTCAGGCCACGAATACGTACTACAGGGTCGGCGCCCGGTTGTCCGTCTGTGGTAACCTGAACACCGGCTACCCTGCCCTGGAGCGTGGTGGAGATGTTTGAGTTGGATATTTTCTTCATCTCATCCGTATCCACAATGGCAACCGCACCGGTGAGGTCAACCTTGCGCTGCGTACCATAACCGATTACTACCACTTGTTCGAGTTGTGTTATGTCCGGAACCAAGGTGATATTGCCCAGTTCAGCTCTTCCTCCAACGGATATTTCTTCACTTATATATCCTACAAAAGAAACTTGCAGTATAGCATCTGATGGAACAGAAAGAGAGAAGTTGCCATCAATGTCGGTAATGGTGCCATTGGATGTGCCCATTTGCTGGATGGTTGCGCCAGGAAGCGGTCCTCCATCTTCGTCCACGACTCTACCCTTTACGGTAATGTCGTCTTGCTGAGAGTTTGACGCCTGATAGGCATTGCCGGTGCCTTCAGCGTACGTTGCCGGAGCGAGCGCCAGCAATCCCAACAGAATTATATATAAATATTTCATAATTCGATTTTTTTTAGCTTAGTGATTATTCGATAATGACAACGTAGGCTCCCTCAATTACGAGTGCGGTATTCAAATCAGCGCTGTCTACAGCAATTCCCGCATACTCCTGGAAGTGTGTTTCGCCTGTCGCGTAAGTAACATCGTAAAGTACATTAGCTGTACCGTCACCGTTGTTTGTCACGGTGATCTCGATGTATGAGCCATGAATGCTGGATGCAAATATGTCCCAATTCCAGTCACTGGTGGCGGTAGCGATGCCGTCATAACCGGCGCCCCAGCCGAAGTTGTCCATGCGAACTACCGCATACTCCGTCAGGTCAGCTTTGCGAAGAATGGTACTGGGACTGTTCCAGTTATTCGCCCCGTTGGAGTAGCAGTACATTTTAATTGTTGTGCTCGAACTCGAAGCAACAGGATATTCACTTGAAAATTCTGTCCACCAGCCGGTAGAGAAGTCATTAGCACCTACCTGATCCACCCCTTGTACAAGTGTCACTGTGCTTGTGGTATTAAATGTGTTTGATGGTCCCACATACGTGATGTTAACCGCCTGAGAGCCTACCGCAGGAGAAACCGTGGCAGGGTAATCAAAATCCAGCGCACTATTTTCTAAGGTAGCCGTAGATTCGTCGGCGTATGTGGCGGTTACGACGATACCCTTGGGATTGAACAGAATATCGTCACTTCCGAAGTAATAATAATTGATATCGGTAGCCTCTATGCTCGCCACAGGATTGGTGACTTCCAGCGTATAGTAGGTCGATACAGCCTGGGTGTATTTGCCCTGCTTCGTTTTGCTATAGGCTACAATGACTGTCTTTTCCCCAAGTGTGGTCATGTCCGGAACAACGTTGAACGACAAGTCTGCCGAATCAACGGGTGTGGAAGAGCCGTCGGCAAAAGTAACCGTAGCTACGGCATCGCCCCAGAAGTCTTCGTCGCCAATTTCAACGGCTGTAGGAGCACCGGCAATAGCAATTGAAACCGGTTCAACATCTTCCACAACAGTAACTTGGGAAGGTATAAGGTACGCCTCTTTCATCTCGAAGTGGCTGCCATCGCAAATCAGGAAAGTCACGATATCCTCTGTAGCGGAAACCGGCTGTTGGTAGGTTTGTACCAGCACTGTACCATTTGTCCCAACGGCAGTGGCGGTTACAAATGCATTACCAGTAGCAGAATGGTCAATTTCGAGGGTTACATAAGCCCCCTGCATGGTGGTGCGGAAGTCGTTCCAGATATCACCGTCTTCATCGGTGTCGGGATAGTTGTGGGAGAGTACGCCGATATCAAAATCCTGATTTCCCCAGCCCCAGGCATCAGCACGCAGCACAAAGTATTCCGCATAGTCGTCAGCTTCCCGATCTGCTATATTGGCCACTGCCAGGTTCCAGTTGTTCCAGTTATTCACACCTGTGCCGTGGTTTACAAACTCCAGATGCAAGAGCTTGCCCGTAGGGATGGTGAAGTAATCAGAGAATTCAGTCCACCAGGCGGCGCTGTTGTCTTCAGGTCCTACGATGGTCGTAGAAATGTCGATGAAAGTAGTGTCGCCGGTGTCTACAGCCGCCTTTGCAGCTGCAATGGAGTCAATTCTGGCTTGCAAGTCGTCGGGCGAATCAATGGAATAAATATCCAATCCGTCGTCGCACGCGGCTAAACCAAATACTATCAAAACTACTGCCCACAAAGTGCGCATCGTCAGTATAGTTGTTTTCATATGTACAATGTTTAATTTTTAAAGGTCAATTGTTCATCACCTCTTAAGCCGGAATAAGAGGAGTTTTCTGCAATTCCCATGTGGTCCGGTAGGCACAAATCGGGATGTTCCCAAAAGGAAGATTTCTGTTTTGTAAAGTCTCTCATACGCATTCATTCAGGTTTGTTAATTAAGTTTTTCTTCGGTTTAGGACGGATATCCATCCATCCCGGTACTGTAAAATTGCCAAAGTCCCTGACGAACGGGGTGGACGCATGTTTTTTATTGGTGGACTAATGCGTAAAAGCTGCGTGAATAGCAATGAAGCGGCCTTTTTCATATAACAATTTAACCAAAAGCCGTCATATTGCCCCTGAAATTATGGATTTCATAAAAAGAAAAAGCAAAGGAGAATGGGGCGGGTGCTTAGGAGACAATTGTCTCTGCCACATATTCACGGGGTGAGCGACCGTAGTACTTGCTGAAGACGCGCGAGAAATATTTGGGGTCATTATAGCCCACTGTGTAGGCTACCTCTGATATGTTCAGTTGATTTTGTTTTAGCAGTTGCATGGCCTTTTTCATCCTCAGGTGATTGATAAACTCGGTGGCCGACTGGCCAGTAAGGGATGAGAGCTTTTTGTGAAGCAGACTCCGGCTGATGCCCAGGCCGCGCACCAGCTCGCTGGTTCCAAAACCGGATTCGGTCATGCGGTCCTCTACAATGCGGACTGCCTGCTCCAGAAACTTCTGATCGCGTGAATTGGTGGTGACCTCCTGGGGCAGGTTGCCCTCTTGCTGATACCGCTGCCGAAGTTTTATTCGACTCTGAATGAGGTTTTGTACCCGGGCTTCCAGCAGCTCAAAGTTGAATGGTTTGGGCAGGTAGTCGTCGGCGCCTATCTCCAGGCCTTCCACCTGATTTTCTATCGAACTTTTGGCTGTAAGCAGAATCACGGGGATGTGGCTGGTGCTCAGGTTGTTTTTTAATGTGGCGCATAGCTCTAATCCATCGCGTTTGGGCATCATTACGTCGCTGATGACAATATCGGGGTTAAACTTCTCAGCCAGTTTGATGCCTGCCTCGCCATCACCGGCTTCTATGATGTTGTAGGTTTTGTTGAGTCTCAGGGTGATGAATTTTCGCAAGTCCACATTGTCTTCTACCACGAGTACCGTGTTTCTGGACTTTTCATAAACGTAGTTCTCTTCCTGATCGGCGCCTTCGTCCTGCACCATCAGCTCATTTTTCAGAATTTCTACCTGCTGATGAATATTGAGTCCATCTCCGGAGCCGGCCGTCACTTCATCAGAGCCGTAGGAGGTTTTTAAACAGGGAAACTGTACTTCAAACATAGACCCCTTGCCGGGGGTGCTTTCCACGAAGATTTCGCCGTGGTGGGTTTTGATGAGTTCCTCGGTAAGAGCCAAACCAATGCCCGAGCCGCTGATCTTAAATGCTTCTTCCGATTCGATCCGGTAAAACCGCTTGAATACGAGCGGCAGGTTTTCCTCACTGATGCCCAAGCCGGTATCTGTAATTCGGATTCCCACCACGGTTTTGTCTTTTTCCGAAAGGGTCTCTTGATTGGCAATACGCGACTCTTCAAAAGTGAGGCCGCGTACTTCCATGCCTACTTTGCCGCCGTTGGGCGTATATTTAAAAGCATTTGAAAGCAGGTTATAGAGGATGTTTTCAATCTTTTGGGCATCAAACCAAACCTCTCCGGGGATGTCATTTTCCCGGTATGTAAACCGGATACTTTTAATCTCTGCAAGCGGCTCAAAAGCGCGAAATACATTGCTGCAGAATTCGCTGATATTGCCTTTGGTTACTTTCAGTTCCATCCTGCCTTTTTCGATTTTCCGGAAATCCATGATCTGGTTGACAAGATGGAGCAGACGTTGTGCATTTCGGTTTACCAAATGAAGGGTGTTTTTCACCTCGGCACTCATGCCCGTGGCGCTGAGCAGCTTCTCAAGGGGGCTGATAATGAGTGTGAGCGGCGTGCGAAATTCGTGCGAAATGTTGGTGAAGAAACTCAACTTCAGTTGACTCACCAGCTTCAGTTTGTGGTTAAGCTCCATTAGCTTGTCTCGCTGTGTGAGGATTTCCCGGTTTTGTTGCTCCAGCTTTTGGTTTTGGCCTTCAATGAGTGCTTGCTTCTGCTCCAGTTCGCGGTTGTTGTGCTGGAGCTGTACGGCCTGATAGGAAAGGGCCTCTTTTTGCTGGTTGATGCGCTCGGTACGTTCTTTTACCTGCTTTTCCAGTATGCGCTTTTGCCGCTTGAGTGTGTAGGTGCGGAACCGTATGTAACCCAAAATAATCCCCGCAAGCGCCAGGAGGCAAAGGATGCTGAACCAGGTGGTACCCCAAAAAGGAGGGTCGATATGGATAGCCAATTCCAGTGGCGGACTGACAAATTCGCCGTTTGAGCCGGAGGCCTTTACTTTGAAGGTATAGTCTCCGGGGGTAAGGTTGGTATAGCTGGCGTACCGCCTGCCCGATGACACATAGTTCCAATCTTTTTCGAAGCCCTCAAGCGTGTAGGCATAGCGGATCATGCCGGGCTCCTGGTAGTTGAGCGAGGAAAACTCAATACCGAAAATCTTTTCTTTGTAGGACAGGTTAATTTTTCGCGCCTTGAAAGGACTTTGGTTGATCACCTCCACGCCGTTGTACTTACGACCCGGCACTACCGACTCGTTGAGCAGGCGGATATCGGTGATCACCACTTTGGCAGGTTGTATCTCCTCCCTGATCCATTCCGGGTAAAAGGCATCGAGGCCATTCATTCCTCCGAAGTAGAGCTTTCCACTTTCATTTTTGTACGAGGCAGACCAGTAGTACTGGTTATTGAGCATGCCATCGGCTACGTAAAAGTTGCGCACAGTCTTTCGGGCGGGGTTAAACCGGCTGAGCCCATAGTCGGTACTTAGCCAGAGGTTTTGCCGGCTGTCCTGCTGTATACCAAAGATGATGTTGTTGCTCAGTCCGTCAGCTGTGCTGTACGTCTCGAACAAAATTGAGTCTCCACGGGTGATCAGCTTGTTCACCCCCTGACCGTAGGTTCCAAACCATAAGTCGCCTTTTTCATCCTGAAGCACAGAAATCACATAATTGCCGCTAATAGTGCCCGGCTTGTTGGGGTCGTTGGTGTATTTGGATACTCCATCCGGGCCTACCTGGTAGAGTCCGGTACGAGTCCCTACCCACAGGTTTTGGGCGTCGTCAAAAAGCAAACAGCCCACACCGGTGATGCGCAGTGCGTCATCGGTATACAGGGGAGTGAACTGCTCCGATTTCAGGTCATAATGTACCAGCCCGCCCAGCGTACCGAACCACAGGTTGCCATCGGGACCTTCAGCGATGGACGATACGAAATTATTTATCAAACCCGGTTCGTCTCCAGCCTGGTATCGCATGAAATAACCGGTCTCTGCCTGGCTATGAAATACATTGAGCCCACTGCCCCAGGTGCCCACCCATAGTCGGCCTTTCTGGTCACGGTGTAGGGAGGTGATAAAGTCGCTGGACAGGCTGCGTACGTTGCCGGGGTCGTTTTTAAAATGGTGGTAATTGCCTTTATGTTTGTCGTACCGGCTCAGGCCTCCTCCGGCAGTTCCTATCCATAGGTATCTCTGGTCTTCGTATATGGAGTTTACTGTGCTGTTGCTCAGGCTGTTGGGATCATCTACCTTCATTTCGAAATGCTCCACAATGTTTTGGTGGGCATTGTAAAAGTTGATCCCTCCGCGTTCGGTGCCTATCCAAATGTTGCCCACGTCATCCATGAGGAGGCAATTGATAAAGTCGTTGCTCAGGCTGTGTTCGGAGTGAAACTCATGGGTGTAATTGGTAAAATGTGTCTCGCCTTTTTTGAGTACACTCAAACCACCCAGGGTGGCCACAAGGAGATTGCCTTCACCGTCTTCCAGAATATCCATCACTGCGTTGTGCACCAGGCTACGGGAATCTGTAGGCGAACTGAAGTGCCGAGTGATGGCGCCAAGGGCCTGCTGGTAGTGGTTGAGTCCATATTCTGTGCCTATCCACACGTCTCCCCGTTCCTGCTCGTAAAAGGCGAGCACCTGGTTCGACGATAGGCTGTTCGGGTTTGCCGGTTCATTAACCATTTGGCGAGTGCCCTGCCTGGATATGACAAAAGCACCCTGGTCTGTTCCCACCCATATTTTGCCTTGAGAGTCGACCATGACAGTATTCACCTGACTGCCTTCGGGGCTTCCCAGGTCATAGTGCCTCACCAGTTGCAGGTTGCCTTCCGAGCCGGATATATGAAATGCCGAAAGTCCCATTTCGGTACCCACGAGTATGGTGGAGTCGCTATAGGCTTCAATGTCACGAACCGAAATGCTGAGTTGCGGATGGTCACCGTCAATGAGTTCACGTGCGTGCACAAAGCGTTCCTGGTCATACTGGTAAAAATAGAGTCCCTGTCTTGTGCCTACCCACAGGTTGCCATGTGCGTCTTCCAGGAGGGAGTAAATGAAATTGCTGCTGAGTGAGTGGAGAGGAGAGTGCTCGCTGTTAAACACCTCAAAAGTGTAGCCATCGTAGCGGCATAGGCCATTCCAGGTGCCAAACCACATAAAGCCCTGTCTGTCCTGCAGCATGCAGTCTACCATGTTTTGGGCCAGGCCGTCCTCTGTCGTGAG
>CAYUJK010000168.1:3224-7966 GCA_964444895.1 uncultured Roseivirgaceae bacterium | reverse complement strand
CTATCAATAACCATCGTTTTGAACCAGCGAGGGGTTTGCCCCGAGATCAGCTGCCGGTATGGGGAAAAGATCCCTGTGCGCCGAAGTAGCCACGCCCTCTTTCACATTGCCTTTCCAGGGCCAGATATATGCCCCACCAGTGAACTGTCCATAGCGAATGAGGTCGGTTCGCCTGTGCCCTTCCCAGTACAATTCACGGGCACGCTCATCCAAAATAAAATCGAGGGTAAGGTCTGATAAGCCAATGTTTCCGGAGTCATCGCCATACGCTCTTTCTCTCAGGTCATTGACCAATTCAAGGGCCTCAGCGGTTGTCCCACCTGATCCGCCTCTCAAAACAGCCTCTGCAAACATCAGGTAAGCGTCAGCAAGCCTGAACATTGGGTAGTCGGTATCGACAAAGTCGGGGTGCGGGTTACTCGTTACGCCACCGGAAAGAGTGCGGTTTCTGAATTTGGTAATGGCATATCCATCTGTAAACAAACCTATATCATTGATTTCCAGCGCCTGGCCATCGGTCCAGAAAAGTGCCCGGCTGTCGGTATCGCCGCTGACATCATCAAACTTCTCTACCAGCGCCGAGGTAGTGCGAATGCCTCCCCAGCCACCGCCCACGCCAAACATGGCATCTGCAGGCATCGTACCACCAACAGCCGCGTGTACCAGGTACACCATACCGCCCCAGGTACGGGTAGAGTCGCCATTAAAGTTGATGGCAAAAATGACCTCCGGACTTGTGTGATTATCTGCCACAAAATTATGGAGATACTCATCTGCCAGGCTATACGAAGAATTAATCACTTTTCGCAAGGCAGTAATGCTTTCGGTGTATTTGGGCTGGTCTATGTACACCTCGGCATTCAGGTATAGCTTGGCCAACAGCATATTAGCAGCCGTCTTATCGGCACGGCCGTATTCGAAACCGGGTTCGCCGAGATCGTCTTCAATGTCGATCAATTCCGATTCCAGGTAATCAAATAAGTCGGCCCTGGAAATTTGCGCAGGGAAGAAAGCTCCAGGGAGGTCTTCCTCTGTTACAAATGGAGGGTTTCCAAACATATCAATGGCATGATAGTACACCAATGCCCTGACAAACCGTGCCTCAGCCCTGAATCGCTGTATCTGGGGGTCTTCATTTCCGGCAGTTACGCGGATAAATTCATTGCAGATAGCAGCGGTATACATAATCCGGGAATACATGGCCGCTACGAATACGTCTGTTACCGTCCAGGTATGCCAGTGGAAATCTTTGATGGTGGCGTCATTCCAGGCCATCACTGCCTCATCGGTAGTGAGCTCCTGGTGATTCCAGTATTGACGCAGGTAGTTACTAAACCCTTCGTCGATTCCCTCTATGTCGGGCTGACCCGAAGGTCCCTGCTGGCCACTTACCGCGAAGGATGCATACAGTTTTGCCAGTCCTTCCTTATAATCTTTTACCGTTTTGTATGCATTTTCCGAAGTAGTCAGATTCGGATCAATAGGCGTTACGTCCAGGTCGCCGATGCAAGCCATCATCAGAAAAGCCATGGCGACTGAAATCGATAAAATTGATTTATATATTTTCATTTCTCTGTTTCTTTAAGTATTAATAAGTCAGATTTAACCCCAGCAGGAAGGTTCTCGGCCTCGGATAAATGTTGCCGTCGATTCCATTAAACACTTCAGGATCCAGGCCGCTGTATTCGGTAATTATAAAGGCGTTCTGAACGGTGAAGCTGATCCTGCCCTGAAGCTTTTCTGTAAACAACTTTTCGAAATTGTATCCCAGACTCATGAAGTCCATTTTGAAGAAGGACGCATTTTCTACGTAGATATCAGACCAATACTGAGGGAGGAAAAACTCCGTGTCATTAATGGCCTTCGGCAGGTTGTTGAAAAAGCCTGACTGATTGTACAACGACTGGTAATTTGCCCTTTCTGACATGACGTTGTTGTAGACATAATTATCGAAGCTAAATCTTCCTGAGAATGAAAAGTCGATTTGCTTGTAGTTAAGCCTGGAGTTTACCCCTGCCAGGTATTTGGGCGCCGGGTCGTGATGGTAGTATTTGTTTTCAACAACATCCCCAGTACCGGACCGGTCGACGTACAAGCCTTCAATCGGCATCCCTTCTTCATTATATACCTGCTGGTACAGATAGTAAGAAAATGCCGGGCGGCCTACCTGGTGCTTTTGCACCCTGTTTCCTACCCCACCGGCTATCAAGCCTTCATCGACACCAGGATAGTTGGGATCATTGGTTTTTGTAAGGCCGGTGATTTTGTTTTCATTGTAGGTAAGATTAACCCCAAAAGTCCAGTTGAAGTTAGGCGTTGCCACAGGCCGCGTATTGATCGTTACCTCCACTCCCCGGTTTTCCAGGTCTCCTACGTTAGTGGTCAGGAAGTTTGAGAAATTACTTCCCGCAGCTATAGGAATGGAATTGATCAAATCAATGGTTTCTCTTTTGTAAACATCTACCGAGCCGTATATTCTGTCATTTAGGAAGCCAAAATCCAACCCGATATTGTAGGTAGTGGTTTCTTCCCATTTGATGTTGGCATCATAGGGATCAGGGCGAAGGGTATAAAAATACTGCCCTCCGAACTGATAGCGGGCGTTTGGAAAGCTCCGCCGGTAGTTGGCCATGTAGGGATAGTAGTCGTCAAGTATATCCTGCTGACCGGTAACACCGTAGCCAGCTCTAAGCTTCAGGTCAGACAATGCGGTGACGTCCGCCAAGAAGCCCTCTTCGCTGAGCCTCCAGGCCAATGCCAGGGAGGGGAAGTTACCCCATCGGTTTTCCTTGCTGAAGCGCGACGATCCATCGGTCCGGAAAGTAGCCGTAAGGAGGTATTTGTTTTTAAAAGAGTAGTTGGCCCTTCCAAAGAACGACACGAGGAAGTTTTCGCTTTTTGAAAGCGAACTATCGGTCACCGTCAAGTCTTCACCAGACAAGGCATTTCGTTGATAGTTGTAATTTTCCCGGTAAAAATGCTGCCAGGAATAACCCGCCATCAGGTCTATTTTGTGATCGCCGATTTCTTTTACATAGTTGAAATAAACATCCAACAGCTTGGAGTAGGTTTCGGCTGAATAATCCGTAAGCCGTCCTATGCCGCCGGTATAGGTAAATGCCGCTTCTACGGGAGAATTGTTTACTCCGTCGCTGGAGCTGTAATCTATACCCGCATTTACATTCACCCTCAGCTCTGGCAGAAAATGGAATTTGTAATCCAACTGCAGGTTGCTGATGGTACGGTAAACATTAGACTGATCGTTGGTTTGTTCCAGCAGTGCCACCGGGTTGCTTACGCCAATGGGATTGGGATATCCATTGGGGTTCATAGAGCCATCGGGTAGCGTATCAGAAGTTACAACCCAGGTATAGTATCCGCCAAAGCGGGTATTGCCGTTGCGAACGGGCTGCGTAGGATCGTACGCAATCGCTGCACCTATGGCATCTTCCTCGCCAAAATTCTGCTTGGCATACGTGCCCTTCATATTGGCCGTTACCCTGAGATGTTCGTCAAAAAACGTAGGCGTAAGGCTTATGTCAACCGTATGCCGTTTCATTTCGGTAGTCTTCAAAATACCTTGCTGATCGGTGTATCCATAAGAAACGCGGTAGGGCATATTTCCGGTGGACCCGGTAATGCTGATATTATGGTCTTGCGAAAAGGCATTTTGGTATATTTCTTTTTGCCAATCCGTGTTAGCATTTCCCAGGCGTGTAAGCGCATCGTCGCTTAGTCCTGAGGTGCCTTGTTCGTTGAGTTCGGCCACCATCGCCCTGTATTCATCAGCGGAGAAAACATCCACAGTCCGGATAGGCGAACTAATAGAGGCCTGTCCGTTGTAACTGAGTTTGAGCCTTCCTTTTTCGCCTTTTTTGGTGGTGATCATGATGACACCATTAGATGCCCTGGAGCCGTAAATGGCTGTAGCAGAGGCGTCTTTCAGCACCGTAAATGTTTCAATATCATTGGGGTTTAGCGTAGCCAGTGGGTTGGAGAGGCCACTGATGTCTTCGTCGTCTACCGGAAATCCATCAATAACGATGAGCGGATTATTGTTTGCCTTGAGCGAAGAACCTCCTCGTATCCTGATAGTAGGTCTGCTGCCTGGCGCCCCACTTCCCGGGGTAACGACCACACCGGCCACTTTACCGGTCATCAGGTCTTGAGGCGAGGTGATCACCCCACGATTAAAGTCTTTGTCTCCTATGGCCACTACAGATCCCGTGAGGTCTTCCTTCTTCTGTTGACCGTAGCCTATCACCACCACTTCCTGTAGCTGCGTGATATCTGGCACCAGGTCAACATTCACCACACTACGATCGCCTATTTCTACTTCCTGGGTAGTAAAGCCTACAAACGAAAACACCAGGACTGCGCCCGGGTTCACGCGAATGGAAAACTCCCCGTTCATATCCGTAAGGGAGCCGTTATAAGTACCTTTTTCCAGGATGTTCACGCCGGGGATGGGTGTCCCCTCGGCAGCATCCGTTACTTTTCCACTCACCACCAAATCCTGCGCCACCAGGGAACCTCCCCACAGAAGCGCTATCATCAGAAGTGAAAGGGTAAAACTGTACACTTTTTTCATAAACACATTTTTTAAAGATTATTTTACATATTCCACAATTACCTCTTCTTTAGCGAGCGTATTATTGACATTTTCGCAAAAAAGATTGTGGACGTAATTTGAATCATTTAACATGTGTAGTCAACACAAAGAGGGGTACAATAAGTTAGCT
>CAYUJK010000168.1:0-3124 GCA_964444895.1 uncultured Roseivirgaceae bacterium | reverse complement strand
GCTCCGGGGATGTTATTTGCTTTTCTTCTTCCCCTTGGAAAACCGCGATCTGCCTCCTGGCCTCCCCCCTTCCCGCTGCCTTCGTTCATAGGGCTTGTACTCGGGCCCCTCGCCAAACTGGACCGGAATGGGTGCTTTTTTTACTGGTCCGCCCAGCAGCTTTTCGATCGCCGCAAACTTACCCTGTTCTTTTTCATTAACGAACGTAATGGCCAGCCCCTTGGAGGCAGCCCGGGCCGTACGACCTATTCTGTGGATATAATCTTCGCCATCATTGGGCACGTCAAAATTGAGTACCAGGTCGATGTCTTCTACGTCGATACCGCGCGACAGGATATCTGTGGCGATGAGGGCTTTTATTTCCCGGTTCTTGAATTTTCTAAGCACTACACCCCTTGTTTCCTGGTCAAGGTCAGAATGAATTTCCTCTACAGATGCACCAGACCGCTTCAGGTCACGGGCCAGCTCCTTAGTACTGCTTTTTGTAGAGCAAAACACAATCACGCTCTTCAACTTTTCTGCTGAAAGCAAAAACTTCGCAAGCGGGATTTTCTGGTTGTTGTGCACCACAAAGGCCACTTGAGTCACCCTTTCCGCCGGCTTGGAAATAGCGATGCTAATCTCCACCGGGTCATGAAGCACTTTGGTAGTCAATTCCTTGACTTTGGGGGGCATAGTGGCAGAAAAAAGCAGATTCTGTCTTTTCTTAGGCAGAAAAGAAATGATCTTCATGATGTCATCATAAAACCCCATGTTTAGCATTCTGTCCGCTTCGTCCAGCACCAGGTATTTAAGCTCGCCTACTTTTACATAGCCCATATTGAGGTGCGATATGACCCTTCCCGGTGTGCCAATGATAATATCCGCGCCTTCGGTAAGCGCCTTTTTTTCTTTGGAGAAGGTGTCTCCATCGCTGCCGCCATACACGGCCAGCGAGCTCACATTGGCAAAATAAGAAAAGCCTTCCATTTGCTGATCTATTTGTATGGCCAACTCACGGGTGGGTGCAATCACCAACGCTTTTATATGATGATTTTCTGTGTTTTCCTGAACAATTTTGTGGATCAAAGGCAGTAAAAAAGCTGCTGTTTTACCTGTGCCGGTTTGTGCGGTAGCAAGTATATCCCTGCCTTCTAAGATAGGGGGAATGGCTTGTTCCTGAACAGGAGTGGCCTTTTCATAGCCCATTGCCTCTATGCCTTCCAGCACCCTGGTGTCGAGATTAAATTCTGAAAAGTTCAAAGTTTGCTTTTTGAAATGTTTTGTATCTGGTTTGTCTCCTCATTCGCCGGAAGAAGCTCTCCTGCGAAGGTTCAAAAGTAACGGTAAATCAACATTATAGCAAATCGGGCATATAAAGATGAGGGGTTTTTCCTAATATTGAAAGTACGGATATATCCCCGATCATTTGTGAAAGAACTTTTAACGTACGCCAATACGATACACCCCCTGTCTGAACAAGCTATTGCTGCACTGAGTGGCATAAGCGCTGAAATTACATTCAGCAAAAATGAAAATGTTCAGTCCATAGGCCATACCTGCCGTACGATTTATTTTATTAAAAAAGGCGCACTCAGAATCTACTACTACAAAGACGATGTTGATGTCACAGAAAGCTTTGAGTTTGAAAATTCCATTGTAGCCCGGGCTGAAAGCTTATTTTCCGGAAACCCCTCTCAGAAAGGCATTCAGGCCCTGGAAGACACCTCACTGATTGCCATTAACTCTTTCCAGTTGTTCAGTTTGTATGACAGTTTCCATGACCTGGAACGACTCTTCAGGAAGATTTTTGAGGACGCTTATGTGAAAACGGTTAACCGGCTGGAGAGCTTACAATTTCACACCGCAGAAGAGCGCTACCATAACCTCATCCAAGATCAACCCGACGTGCTTCAACGCGTACCACTTAAACACATCGCCTCCTACCTGGGCATCACCCAGGTAAGCCTGAGCCGAATTAGGTCCCGAAAGCAGGCTCGAATTTAACAAATGTAAAAGGACGGTAGGTGTGCGATGCCCATCTTTGCAGCACAAATCATCTATCTCAAACATGGAAAAAATAAAAACGGTAAATGCTCAGGTACTCACCGATTGGATGGAAGCAGGCAAAGCTATCACGATCCTCGATGTACGGCCACAGGAAGAACGCGAAGAATGGTCTATCCCGCGCAGCCTGCATGCCGATGTGTACAGCAAACTCAAAACCGGCGACAGGGGGGCGCTGAATCACCTCTCTCTTGACCAGACCAAGCCGGTTGTGATCCTTTGCGCACGAGGAAAAATGAGCGTAACCGCCGCAGAGATACTCGCGGAAAAGGGATATGAAGTGTATTCGCTCGAAGGGGGAATGTCGGCGTGGAACTATGCCTGGGATACAGCCACGATGGACTTCAAGGAAGGAAAGATCATCCAGGTAAGACGCCTGGCAAAAGGATGCCTTTCCTATATCATAGGCTCAGAAGATGAGGCAATCGTGATTGACGCCTCGCTTGATCCTACGGTCTACCAAACGCTGGCCAGACAAAACGGATGGAACATCACAAAGGTAGCAGACACCCACATTCACGCCGACTACATATCCAGAACACGCGAACTCGCCGGGGCCACCGGCGCGCAGCTTTTGATGTCAGCCTCTGCGCAAACAGAATGGGGATTTACACCGGTTGAAGACGGCCAACGACTCCAAGTAGGAAAGACAGAACTTGAGGTGATGCACACTCCCGGACACACCTGGGAAAGCACCTCTTTTTTAATCAAAAACACGGCACTGTTCTCCGGAGACACCCTCTTTACCGACGGTATCGGCAGACCCGACCTGAAAGCCGGCGGCGACGAGTCGGTTCGCAAAGCGCACGCCCTCTATGATTCGCTGAAGCGATTGATGTCGCTTGACCAAGACACCTGGGTATTGCCGGCACACATATCCGAATCGGTAGATGTGGGGCAACCCATGATCAAAGCCACCCTCGACCAACTCCGAACTACCATAACGGCGATTTCTTTTGATCGGGAGAAATTTACAGAAAGCCTCCTCTCGCGGCTCCCTGCCTCGCCCGCTAACTACCTTACCATAGCCGCGATCAACAAAAAAGGAAACATCGGCGACTTCAACATAGCAGACCTG